>NZ_JAFKRJ010000037.1:0-71824 GCF_019038515.1 Synechococcus sp. CCAP 1479/10
GTGGCCGGGGCCGGGGCGGCCGCCGGGGCGGCGGCGGTCACCAGCTGGCGCTGGGGCACGGCGGCGGGCTGGCGCCCACCCCCATCCCTGCGGCCGCCGCGGGGCGCCGGCCGGGTGTCGGGCTCGGCATCGGCCCGACCCTTGTAGGCCGGGGTGCCGGCGGGGGCGGGCTGCACCAGGCAGATGATCAGCGGGTCCACCTGCAGCTCGCGGCGCAGGCGGCGCTGCAGGCCCACCTCCACTTCCCGCTGCACGCCCACCCAGTCGACATCGGGGGCCTTGCCACCGGTGTTGCGGGCCAGCTGGTTCCAGCGGTTCTCCAGCACCCAGTTGATCTCCCGCTCGGCCCAGACCGAGAGCTTGCGGGCATCGGCGGCCGTGACCACACCGCGCAGGTTCACCCGCGGCGGCGCCGCCATCACACCGTCGGTGGTGATCACCGCCAGCAGGGTGATGACGCCGTCCTCGGCCAGCTGCTGGCGCTCCTTGAGCACCCGGGCATCGACGATGCCGTTGCGGGAGGCGTCGAGCAGCTCGATGCCGGCCTTCACCGGCTCACCCTTGTTGATGGAGTCAGGGGTGAGTTCGACCACGTCGCCGTTGTCGATGATCAGGATGTGATCGGCCGGGATCCCCATCGACTGGGCCGTCTTGGAATGGCAGACGAGCATGCGGTGCTCGCCATGCACGGGCACGAAGAACTTCGGCTTGGCCAGCGCCAGCATCAGCTTGTGGTCCTCCTGGCAGCCGTGGCCGGAGACGTGGATGCCCTCGCCCTTGCCGTAGACAACCTTGGCCCCCATCATCATCAGTCGGTCGATGGTGTTCACCACCGAGATGGTGTTACCGGGGATCGGGCTGGCCGAGAAGATGATCGTGTCGCTGGACTTCACCTGCACCTGGGGATGCTCACCGCGGGAGATGCGGCTGAGGGCCGCCAGCGGTTCGCCCTGGCTGCCGGTCATCAGCAGCAGGGTTTCGCGGTCGGGCAGGTCGCGGATCTGCTTGATGGGAACGAACAGATCATCGGGGGCGCGCATGTAGCCGAGCTCCCGGGCCTTGGCGATCACGTTGAGCATCGAGCGGCCCAGCAGCCCCACCTTGCGGCCGTTCTTCATCGCCAGTTCCAGGATCATCGACACACGATGAATCGAGCTGGCGAAGGTGGTGATGATCACCCGGCCTTCGGCCTGGCTGATGTGGCGATCCAGGTTCGGGAACACGGCCCGCTCCGGCGGCGTGAAACCGGGGATCTCGGCGTTGGTGGAATCGCTGAACAGGCAGAGCACCCCCTGCTCGCCGTAATGGGCCAGGCGCTGCAGGTCGAAGGCCTCGCCATCGACGGGGGTGTGGTCGAACTTGAAGTCACCGGTGAAGATGACGACGCCGGCGGGGGTGGTGATGGCCAGCGTGAAGCTGTCGGCCATCGAGTGGGTGTTGCGGATGAACTCCACCTTGAAGTGCTGACCCACATGCACCACATCCCGTGGCCCGACCGTCTGGATGGTGGTGCGGTCGGTGACGCCCGCCTCCTCCATCTTCCCCTGCAGCATCGACATGGCCAGCCGGGGGCCGTAGATGATGGGGATGTTGAAGTTCTTGAGGTGGTGCGGGATGCCGCCGATGTGATCTTCGTGGCCGTGGGTGACCACCATGCCGCGGATGCGCTTCTGGTTCTCGCGCAGGTAGCTGGTGTCGGGCATCACCACGTTGACGCCATGCATGCCATCGCTGGGGAAGGCGAGACCGGCATCGACGAGCATCAGCTCATCGCCGTATTCGAAGACGCAGGTGTTCTTGCCGATCTCGTGCAGGCCGCCCAGGGGGATGACGCGCAGGCCCTGGTGCTTGGCTTTGGCGCCGTTGCCGGAGCGGACGATGGGATTGACGTTCTGACTGGACATGTAGTTAGGGACTCGGGGGTGGCGATGGAAAGGAACGGGAAGCGGAGATGACTCTGGACATCAGCCTTGGCGTCAGGTGGGACGCAGGGCAGCCAGGATCGAGGAAAGGCGCTGTCGCACGGCGGTATCGGCGGAAAGCAGGGGAAGTCGGGGGGCACCCACCGGCCAGCCGCAGATCTCCAGGGCGGCTTTGACGGGGATGGGGTTGGTGGTGCAGAAGAGCGCCCTGCACAGGGGCAGCAGCTGCTGGTGCTCATCGAGGGCGGCGGCGACGTCGCCGCTCAGGAAGGCCTGGACCATGGCCCGGATCCGGGGACCCACCAGGTGGCTGGCCACGCTGACCACGCCCACCGCACCCACCGCCAGCATCGGCAGGGTGAGGGCGTCGTCGCCGCTGTAGATCGCCAGGCGATCGCCGCAGAGCTCACGCAGCCGGCTGACCTCCTCGGTGGTGCCGCTGGCGGCCTTGAAGCCCACCACGTTGGCCTCGTCGAGCAGGCGGGCCGTGGTGTCCGGGGCCAGGCTGCAGCCGGTGCGGCCGGGGATGTTGTAAAGCATCAGGGGCAGCTCCGGGGCGGCCTGGGCCACGGCGCGGAAATGGGCTTCCAGTCCCTCCTGGGGGGGCTTGTTGTAGTAGGGCACCACCACCAGGGCGCCGTCGGCGCCCAGGGCGGCAGCCTCGCCGGTGGCTTCCACCGCCTCCGCGGTGCAGTTGCTGCCGCTGCCGGCCAGCAGGGTGGCGCGGCTCCCCACCGCCCCCTTCACGGCGGCAAAGAGCTCATGCTGCTCCTGCCAGGTGAGGGTGGGGGACTCGCCGGTGGTGCCGCACAGCACCAGGCCATCGGAGCCGTGGCGGACCAGATGGTCCGCCAGCCGGGCCGCCAGCTCCAGATCGACGGCCCCGTCCGGCTGGAAGGGGGTCACCATGGCGGTGAGCACCCGCCCGAAGGGGGCCTCGGGCGAGGGAGCCGTGCTGGGCGCCTGCAGGGTGGCCGTGGTCAAGCGGCACCTCCGGCGGCGGCATCGGCCGCGGCGGGGTCCCGCAGCAGTTCGGCGATCTGGATGGCATTGAGGGCGGCTCCCTTGCGGATCTGGTCACCGCAGAGCCACAACTCCAGGGCACAGGGATCGCTGATGTCCTGGCGGATGCGGCCCACGGCCACCGGATCGCGGCCGGTGACATCGGTGGGCATGGGGAAGCGGTTGGTCTCGAAGTTCTCGATCAGCTCGACCCCGGGGGCGACCGCCAGCAGCTCACGGGCCTCCGCCACGGGGAAGGGCTCCTCAAACTCGATGTTGACGGCCTCGGAATGGGCCCTAAGGACCGGCACCCGCACGCAGGTGGCCGTCAGGCGCAGATCGGGGAGACCCATGATCTTGCGGGTCTCGTGGAGCATCTTGAGCTCCTCCTCGCAGTAGCCGCTGGGCTGCAGGGGCGAGTTATGCAGGAAGAGGTTGAAGGCCAGCGAATGGGGCAGCACCGTGCTCACCGGCTCGCCCCCCTCCAGCACGGTGCGGCTCAGGTCGCGCAGTTCCTCCATGGCCCGGGCGCCGGCACCGCTGGCCGACTGGTAGGTGCTGACCACCACCCGGCGGATCGGCCGCCGGGCCGCCAGGGGGGCCAGGGCCAGGGTCAGCAGGATGGTGGTGCAGTTGGGATTGGCGATGATCCCGCCGTGGGCGAAGGCGGCCTGGGGATTCACCTCGGGCACCACCAGGGGCACGGCCGGATCCATCCGGAAGGCACTGGAGTTGTCGATCACCACCGCGCCGGCGGCCACGGCCACCGGCGCCCACTGCCGGGACACCGAACCGCCAGCGGAGGCCAGCACCAGGTCGATGCCCTCGAAAGCGTCAGCACCGACCGGCTGCACCCGCAGGCGCTCGCCCCGCCAGTCCAGGTCCTGGCCCGCCGAGCGCGGCGAAGCCAGCGGCAGCAGCTCCGCCACCGGAAAACCCCGCTCCTGCAGCAGGACCAGAAGCTCCTGGCCCACGGCTCCGGTGGCGCCAAGGATGGCGATGCGCAACGGCCTCGAGGGCAGGTGGCGCGGAGGGGAGGGGAGGGTCGCTGAGACGGTCAACGGGGGGAAACGGGACGGGTGGCGGGAGAGGGCCTGCTGACTGGAGACGGGGCCCGTAAGGAAACCCTGGGAGGGGATCGGGAAACGGATGGGGCGGGAGGGCCCGGGGACGGGAACCTGAGACAAGGCCTCCGGCCTGATGGCCGGATCGAACTCTTCAGTTGGAGATATGGGCGCGCCGATGCGTCGATCGCACAATACGTGGCGGAGGCCCGGAACGGCCAGTTTCTAGGATGGGGGGCTGCCCGAAGCGAGCCCCGTTTCATGAGTCCTGCCGCCAGCACCGAAGCCAACCTCCGGGTGACCACCTCCCCGCGCCCCGGAAGCCGTCTGGCGGTGGAGGTCGCCGTGCCTGCGGGGCGCAGCCAGAAGAGCTACGAGACCGCCCTCGAGAAGCTGAGCCGCAGCGTCAAGCTGCCCGGCTTCCGCAAGGGACGGGTGCCCCGGCCGGTGCTGCTGCAGCAGATCGGACCGCTGCGGATCCGCGCCACCGCCCTCGAGGACCTGGTCGATGCGGTCGTGCGGGAGGCGATGCAGCAGGAGGCCATCGAGGCCATCGGCCGGCCCGAACTCAGCGAAGCCTTCGAGCGCGTTCTGGAGCGCTTCACGCCCGGGGAGGAGCTCACCATCACCCTGGAGATGGACGTGGAGCCCACCCCCACCCTGCGCAGCACCAAGGGCTTCAAGGCCGAGGCGGAGCCCGTGCCCTTCGACCCGGCCCGGGTGGACGAACTGATCGAGCAGTCGCGCCGCCAGCTGGCCACCCTGGTGCCGGTGGAGGACCGGCCCGCCGCCGAGGGTGACGTGGCCCAGATCGCCTTCCGCGGCACCTTTGTCGATACCGGCGAAGCCATCGAAGGCGGCAGCAGCGACGGGATGGAAGTGGAGCTGGAGGAGGGCCGCATGATCCCCGGCTTCGTGGCCGGGATCCTCGGCATGGCCGTCGGGGACAGCCGCGACGTCTCCTGCCGCTTCCCCGACAGCTACCCCCAGGAGCAGGCGGCGGGCCGGGAGGCCCTGTTCGCCATCACCCTGCTGGAACTGAAGACCCGGGAGCTGCCCGCCCTCGACGACGCCTTCGCCCAGCAGGCCAGCGACAAGCCGACCCTGGCCGAGCTCCGCGCCGACCTGGAGACCCGCCTGCGGGACGACGCCGAGCGCCGCCATCGCGCCAACCGCCACGAGGCCCTGCTGGCGGTCCTGGTGGAGGAGCTGGAGGTGGAGCTGCCCGAGACCCTGATCCAGCAGGAGGTGCGCAACCTGATCGAGCAGACCGCCGGGCAGATCTCCCAGCAGGGCATGGACGTCAAGAAGCTGTTCACCCCCGATCTGGTGCGCAGCCTGATGGACACCTCCCGCCCCGAGGCCGAGCAGCGGCTGCGGCGCAGCCTGGCGCTCAAGGCCCTGGCCGCGGCCGAGACGATCGAGGTGCCCGCCGCCGACCTGGAGGCCAGGCTGGCCGAGATCCGCAAGGGCCTCAGCGACAGTGCCGCCATCGACCCGGAGCGGCTGCGGCTGGCGGTGGCCGAAGACCTGCTGAAGGAGAAGCTGCTGGAGTGGCTCGAGGCCAACAGCACGATCACCGACAAGGCCCCGGCCGCGGAGGAGACCGAAGCGGCGCCGACCAGCAGCGAAGAGCCGCCGAAGCCGGCCAAGGCCGCCAAGGCCAAGAAGGGAGCCGCCGGCGCCAAGGCCCGGGAGGACGACGCCCAGCCATAGATTGAGGCCACTCCCCCCGTCCGCCAGCGAAACCGCGTGATCGACGCCCGACCGCCCCTGATCCCCGACTGGCTGCCCGCCGCCCTGGCGGGCCCGTCGGGGACCCTCCCCCATCCGGTGACCAACCGGTGGCAGGGGCCTATGCCCTGGAACGGGATGGTCGCTCCGGGCCCCACCGCCGCCCCTGGGGTGCTGCCCACCGTGGTGGAGCAGTCGGGCCGCGGCGACCGGGCCTTCGACATCTATTCCCGGCTGCTGCGGGAACGGATCATCTTTCTCGGCACCGGGATCGACGACCAGGTGGCCGATTCCCTGGTGGCCCAGCTGCTGTTCCTGGAAGCCGAGGATCCCGAGAAGGACATCCAGATCTACATCAACTCCCCGGGCGGCTCGGTGACCTCCGGCCTGGCCATCTACGACACCATGCAGCAGGTGGCGCCGGACGTGGTCACCATCTGCTACGGGCTGGCCGCCAGCATGGGGGCCTTCCTGCTCACCGGTGGGGCACCCGGCAAGCGGATGGCCCTCCCCAATGCCCGGATCATGATCCACCAGCCCCTCGGGGGCGCCCAGGGCCAGGCGGTGGACATCGAGATCCAGGCCCGGGAGATCCTCTTCCTGAAGGACACCCTCAACGGACTGATGGCCGAGCACACCGGCCAGCCGCTGGACAAGATCGCTGAAGATACGGACAGGGACTACTTCCTTTCCCCAGCAGAGGCGGTTGAATACGGACTCATCGACCGGGTGGTCGATGACGCCCCAGCCCCTGTCGTCCCCTAGAACTTCAGGAACGACTGACAAATCGACGGCTGGGGTCGATCCTGGAAGCAGGTCCATCCTGCCGCCATACCCAGGGCGACCACCGCCGCTCCCGCCGCCTCCTTGCCGATGGCCAAGTTCGACGCCCATCTGAAGTGCTCCTTCTGCGGCAAGTCCCAGGAACAGGTGCGCAAGCTGATCGCCGGGCCTGGCGTCTACATCTGCGACGAGTGCATCGATCTCTGCAACGAGATCCTCGACGAGGAACTGGTCGAGCACCACGGCCATGGCCCCCCGGGCCGGCCCATGGCCGACGGGGGCCGCAAGACCCCGGCGAAGAAATCGGCCCGGCCCGCCCCCACCCTGGCCACCATCCCCAGGCCCCAGGAGATCAAGAGCTTCCTCGACCAGCAGGTGGTGGGCCAGGAGGAGGCCAAGAAGGTGCTGGCCGTGGCCGTCTACAACCACTACAAGCGGCTGGCCTGGCAGGGGGACGGCAAGGGCGAGACGGATCAGACGGCCACCCGCCTGCACAAGTCGAACATCCTGCTGATCGGCCCCACCGGCTGCGGCAAGACCCTCCTGGCCCAGTCCCTGGCCGAGATGCTCGATGTGCCGTTCGCGGTCGCCGACGCCACCACCCTCACCGAGGCGGGCTACGTGGGCGAGGACGTGGAGAACATCCTGCTGCGCCTCCTCCAGAAGGCGGATCTGGACGTCGAACAGGCCCAGCGGGGCATCATCTACATCGACGAGATCGACAAGATCGCCCGCAAGAGCGAGAACCCATCGATCACCCGCGACGTCTCCGGTGAGGGTGTGCAGCAGGCCCTGCTCAAGATGCTGGAGGGCACCGTGGCCAACGTGCCCCCCCAGGGGGGCCGCAAGCACCCTTACCAGGACTGCATCCAGATCGACACCAGCCAGGTGCTGTTCATCTGCGGCGGCGCCTTCGTGGGACTGGAGGACCTGGTCCAGAAACGGATGGGCCGCAACGCGATCGGCTTCCTGCCGGCCGATGGCCGCAGCCGGGTGCGCTCCGGCAAGGACAAGCAATCCAGCGAAGTGATGCGCCACCTCGAACCGGAGGATCTGGTGCGCTACGGCCTGATTCCCGAGTTCATCGGCCGGCTGCCGGTGAGCGCGGTGCTCGAACCCCTCGACACCAGTGCCCTGGAGGCGATCCTCACCGAACCCCGGGACGCCCTGGTGAAGCAGTTCCAGACGCTGCTGAGCATGGACAACGTGCGGCTCGAGTTCGAACCGGGGGCCGTCGAGGCCATCGCCGCCGAGGCCCATCGCCGCAAGACCGGCGCCCGGGCCCTGCGGGGCATCGTCGAGGAGCTGATGCTCGACGTCATGTACGACCTGCCCTCCCGCCGCGACGTCCAGACCTTCACCATCACCCGGGAGCTGGTTGAGCAGCGCAGCAAGGCCAAGGTGCTGCCGATCAGTGCCGCCGCCGACCTCGACGGCCACCGGGGGGAACAGGCCACGGCCTGACACGCAGCTGTGTCCAATCAGGCGGTCTACCTCGTCACGGTGCGCGAGGGATCCGAGGTCTATGCCGACATGGCACTGGTCTCGATCCTGTCGCTGAAGCTCACCAATCCCTCCCTCCCGGTCCGCCTGCTCTGTGACAGCGAGAGCGCACGGTGGCTCCAGGAGAGCGGCCATCGTCTGCCGGGACTCTGCGACAGCGTCGTGGTGGTGGAGGCGCCTGAGGGTTCGCTGATCTATCGCCATCGCTGGATGAAGACCCAGCTCCCCCGCTTCCTCCCTGGGGACGGCATCCACCTCGACGCCGACATCCTCGTTCGCAGCTCCCTCGCCGCCCTTCCCCACGGCGACTGGGACTTCGCGGCCGTTCCTGACTACAACAGCTCGGACATGAGCGAGCTTCTCCGGACCCTCCCCCATGTCATCCAGGCCCTGGAGCTGGGCTGGCCGCTGGACCTGACGCGGTACTTCAACAGCGGCGTCTTCTGCTGGAAGGACACCCCCGCCGTCCATGCCTTCTTTGCTGAATGGCATCGGCTCTGGCAGGAGGGCGTGGAGGCCGGGGAGCTGCTGAAAGATCAACCCTCCTTCAACACCACCCTGCAGCGCGGCCTGGTGACCAGTGCCACACTGCCGAACGCCTTCAACACCATGGTCCTGCCGGCCTGGGAGCTCTCCCCGGAGGCCGTGGTCTGGCACTTCTGGTCGGCGGGGAGCTCGAAGGAGCATTCCTTCGCCCAGCTGGTGGAGCAGGCGAAGCACCTGAGCACGGAGCAGCTGACGGCGAACGTGCGGCGGGCGATCCGCTTTTCGAGGCCATGGCCGAACTCCGGCCGGGCCCTGGCCCGCCTGCTCGACTGGCGCGGCCACCGCTTCGGCGGCTACCGGACGGTGGAGCGGCTCTGGCTCTACGGGCAGCGGCGCGCCACCGTGCTCCACCTCCTCAAGCGCGTCCGGGGAACCGGCAGGGGCAGCGGCGCGCCCCGGTGAGCGGCTATCCCCACCCCGGAGGGAATCCCCGGCCACGCCGGTGACGCGATGCTGAGCGGATTCCCCCTGTTCCACTCCGCTCCTTGGCCGCCGCTGATCACCTGCAGGCCCCCCGCCAGCACGGCCTGTTCCTGCACCACGGCATCGATCTGGGGGACGGCACCGTGGCCCACTACCTGGAGGGCCGGGAAATCCTGCGCAGCCCCCTGCAGGACTTCAGCCGCGGGGAGCCCATCAGCGCCGTGAGCTACCCGGTGGGCGCCTGCTCGCCGGTGGGGGTCACCCTGCGGCGGGCCATGGGCCGCATCGGGGAGCAGCGCTACAACCTGCTGTTCAACAACTGCGAGCATTTCGCCCACTGGTGCAAGACCGGCCGGCATCGCAGCGCCCAGGTGGAGGATTGGCTCCACACCGGCAGCCTCGGCGCCCTGGCCCTGGGCCAGTTCGTGCCGGCGGCCCTGCTCACCGGAGCCCGGGTGCTGCTGCGCCAGGGCCAGTCCCTCGCCGAGACCCTGGCCAGCGGCCTCGACCCCGAGCAGCTGGCCCGGGGCCGGGAACTCGCCCGGCGCAGCCTGGAGCAGCTCGATGGCCTGCGCCTGCGCCTTCAGGAGCGCCTGGAGGAGGAGCTGGCCCGGGCCGAACGGCGCTGGGGCGAAGGGGATGGCCCCATCACCTCGGGCAGCGACCCCTTCGAGCGGCTGCGCCTGGCGGGGCAGAACCTGGCCGACCAGCTGGCCGCGGTGGAGGAGATGGAAGACAGGCTGCAGCGGCTGCTGGAGCCGGCGGGCCCCGATCCGGCCGATGGCGGCCCGCCTTAGGCTCCCTATCCGGTCAGGGCAGGGTGCATGGTCCAGGCCTACGAGCCCCTTCATCACAAGTACCGGCCCCAGCGCTTCGACCAGCTGGTGGGCCAGAAGGCCGTCGCGGACACCCTCAGCCAGGCCCTGCTCCAGAACCGCATCGCCCCGGCCTATCTGTTCAGCGGCCCCCGGGGCACGGGCAAGACCTCCAGCGCCCGGATCCTGGCCCGCTCGCTCAATTGCCTGGCCAGCCCGGGACCGACCCCGGAGCCCTGCGGCCGCTGCCAGCTGTGCCTCGACATCGCCGCCGGCAACGCCCTCGATGTGATCGAGATCGACGCCGCCTCCAACACCGGCGTCGACAACATCCGGGAGCTGATCGAACGGTCCCGCTTCGCCCCGGTCCAGGCCCGCTGGAAGGTCTACGTGGTGGACGAGTGCCACATGCTCTCCACCGCCGCCTTCAACGCCCTGCTCAAGACCCTGGAGGAACCGCCGCCGCGGGTGGTGTTCGTGCTGGCCACCACCGACCCCCAGCGGGTGCTGCCCACCATCCTGAGCCGCTGCCAGCGCTTCGATTTCCGCCGCATCCCCCTGGAGGCCCTGGTGGGGCATCTGCAGTGGATCGCCGCCGAGGAGTCCATCGGCATCACCCCGGAGGCCCTGCACCTGGTGGCCCAGCGCTCCCAGGGGGGTCTGCGGGACGCGGAGAGCCTGCTCGACCAGCTCAGCCTGCTGCCGGCCCCGATCGCCGCCGACGCGGTGTGGGACCTGCTGGGGGCGGTGCCGGAAGTGGAGCTGCTGCAGCTGGCCGAAGCCATGGCGGCGGCGGATCCTCTGCAGGTGGTGGAGGGCTGCCGCGAACTGCTGGACCGGGGGCGGGAACCGGCCGCCGTGCTGCAGGGGCTGGTCAGCCTGCTGCGGGATCTGCTGCTGGCGGGGGTGGCGCCCGACCGGCTGGAGCTCACGAGCGTGACACCCGAGCTGCGGCCGCGGCTGCCGGAGGTGGCGCGCCGGATCGGCAAGGCCCGCCTGCTGCGGTGGCAGTCCCAGCTCAAGGGCAGCGAACAGCAGCTGCGCCACAGCGTGCAACCGCGGCTATGGCTGGAGGTGCTGCTGCTGGGCCTGCTCGCCGAACCGGCCACCGTGGCCGCCGCACCCGCCGCCGTGGCCGCCGCGCCCGCCGTCGCCCCGGCGGTGCCGCACCCGCCCGGCGCCGAAGGCCAGCGGATCGCCCGCAGCCCGGAGCCCGCGGGGGCCGCTGCGCCAGCCCCACCGCCCACCCAGCTGGCACCGACCCCGGCCACGACCCCGGTAACGACCCCGGCGGATCAGGCCACCGCCCCGGCAAGTGCGGCGCCCGCCAGCGAGGATCTGGCCGAGCTGTGGCAGCAGGTCCTGGCCGGGCTGGAGCTCCCCTCCACCCGGATGCTGCTCTCCCAGCAGGCCCAGCTGCTGCGGCTGGATGAGCGGCGGGCGGTGGTGCGGGTGGCCGGCACCTGGATGGCCATGGTTCAGAGCCGCCTGCCCCTGCTGGAGAAAGCGGTGGCCAGCGCCCTGGGCAGTCCGCGCCAGGTCTCCCTTGAGGCGGGGGGAGACAGCATGGGGCCCCGGCCGACGACGGGCCAGCCTCCACCGGCCCGACCAGCCCCCGCCCCAGCCCCTGCCCCTGCCCCTGCCGCCAGCCAGACACCCCTGGCCAACGGCACGATCGCCGCGGACGGGCCAGTGGCGACCCCGTCGCCAGTGGCAGCGCCGGCCGTCAGGGAGGAGGCCCGCGAAACCAGGGCGGCAGCACCCGCCACCAGCACCGCTGCCATCGATACGCAGGCCAGCCGGCTGGCTGAATTCTTCAACGGTGAAGTGATCAGTGGAATCATCGGAGATCCGGAGTAAAGGATCCTTCTCGAATGGAATCCTCTCCCGGAGAGACAACAGGACCCTGACCGAACGCAACGCAGCAAAGCCCATCTCTGCCGGCTGGTCGCCACGGATCGTCGGATGACCGGGAGGATCTTGGTTCGTCCAGAGTTGATGCGTCAGGCGATGGCAAACAATGGGGTAGCGGCCTGCCTGCCGAAGGGATCAGCGAAGCTGCTGGCCATCTGCGGGCCGTCTGCGAGCTGTCTGCGAGCGATCAGTGGTGGCGCTTGCCCTTCATGAGGACCCGAATACCCGGCCAAGCCGGGAACCAAAGCTCTGGGCCAGGGCGGACGCCATGAAATCGGGTTCCATCGGTTTGTAGCCGGGATAGAACCGTTGATGATCCTCCGCATAGATCTCGGCGACCCTCTGCCTGAGCCTGCGCTCCTGGCGCGAGGAAAGCCGCTTCAATGGGGAGTCAGGGCCGTTGGCCTTCGGCAGGACCAGGGCCCTGCCCAGGCGCTGGGAGAGCACCTGCATGAGATCAGAAAGGTGCTCAAAATAGAAGACGTTCACCGTCGCAGAGCCTTCCAGAAAGCTTGACTGGGGCCTGAGATGCAGCAGATCATGAGAGGCCGCGAGCTCCACATACTGCTCGAAATCGAGGGCATTCAGGTCAAGGCCGTAGTACCACTTCGCAAAATCAGCCATGGCCCGATCCTTGCGCCGGAAGGATGAAACCAGGCGCGCCCACGGATCGCGGACCACGGTGAAAACCCAGCTATCTCGAACGAAATCAGGATGCAACTTCTCAACTTCACCCAAGCGAAGATGCTGGAGGAACTGGGAGCTCAACTCCAGCTTCATCAGGTCGGGAGAGGCGAGCCTGCCAAAGCAGACGCCTGGATTCTCAATGGCAGGATTCAGGTCGAGGCCAAGAGCCAACTCGATCGATGTGCCAGCGGTTTTGGGAATATGGATGAACGTGATTCCTGGTTCACGGAATAATGGCATGACCAGCTAAATGGGAAATACCGATTTTCTAAATCGTACCATAATCTAACTGCCCGACCCCATCCAGATTGGATCATCAGCTCGATCATCGTCACCATCGGGACTGACGGGATGCCCTGATGACATCCCACTCTGAAAGCATTCAGGACGTCAGGTCCAAGGCGCAGAGCATCTGGAACGCCACCCCATCAGAGAGGGCGCCGTGGTGACGATTCACACCCGACCTGTTTCCGCAGCAAATCCGGGCTCCTCGTCGGCGCTTTCTGCCTCGGACTCCGGATCATGGGCTTCAAACGTTTCACCGAGATGAAGCGTCTTGATCCAGACCAGCTTCTTGGGCAGCAGGGCCATCTTCAGGGTCACCCAGGGGATCACCAGGAACCAGTGGACCAGGTAGACGATGCCCAGGCCGGCGCTGAAGGGGTTCATCGCCGGCAGGGGCGGGCCCTCGGACGGCCGGCGGCAGCCGGTGGCGATCGCCATGCCCGAAAGGGCCAGGGCCACGATCGAGAACGGCCACATGGTGGGGGCCGTGCGGGTGAGCAGGGTGCCGATCAGGTCGGCGCTCGCCACCACCGGCAGCACGTACTGCAGCAGGAAGAAGCAGGTGAGATCGAGCTTCTGGCTGAACCCCAGCCGGTTGGAGACCAGGCCCGGGCCGTAATCGAAGAAGCGCTGCAGGCCCCCCTCGGCCCAGCGCTGGCGCTGGCGCCAGAGGGCCGGCAGGGTCAGCACCGCCTCCTCCTGCACCGGCGGATCCCAGAGCACGCCGATCGGGAGGCCTTCGAGCAGAAGACGGAAGCTCAGGTCGAGATCGTCCGTCACCGTGTCCTCGTTGAAGCCCCCGACCTTCAGGAGCGCGTCCCGTGACAGCAGCTGGCCGTTGCCCCGCAGTTCGGCCACGCCGCCGTTGGCCAGACGCCCCTCCTGGATCATGGCGTCGAAGGCCATCTCCATCGCCTGGGCGGTGGTGAGCAGGTTGGTCCCGGCATTGGCCACCGCCTTGCGCAGCTGCACCGCCGCCCAGCCGCCGGCCTCCGCCCAGGGAACGAGGCGCTCCAGCACATCCGGCTGCAGATCGGCATCGGCGTCGAGCACAAGCATCCAGCGGCCAGCCAGTTGCTGCAACACCAGATTCAGGGCCCCCGACTTGCCGCCGCCCGCATCCCGGGGTCGGCGCAGCACCCGCAGGAAGGGATGGCGCCCCTGGAGCTCGGCCAGCAGCTCGGGCGTGCGGTCGTCGCTGCCGTCATCGACCACCCACAGGGCCAGCTGGCCCTCGGGCCAGCGCACGGCGGCGATGCGCTCCACCAGCCGGGCGATCACCGCCTGCTCGTCACGGGCGGCGACCACCACATCAACGGCCGGGCAGGTGCCCACCTCGCTCGCCGCCGGGGCCGCCGCCGCGGGCGCATCGCCGGGGCTGCGGCGGAAGGCCTGCAGCAGAACGGTCCGAAGGCTGTAGCCCCCGAGCAGGGTCGCCAGGGTGAGGGCCGGCACCAGGCTGCGGCCCGGGGGCAGCCAGTGGGGGGCGATTCCCACCAGGCCGCAGCAGGCGAGGAACAGGGCCGCCTTGGCACGGCGTTGATCGCTGCCACTGCCGCTGGGACTGCCGCTGGGACCGCTGCTGACACTGCCGCCGGCAGCCATGGTGAACCTCATCCAGGCGGTGACTCTAGGGGGAATCGCCGCCAGCCCCCAGGGGCTGGAGGGAGGTGCCCGGGTAGTAGTGCGCCAGGATCCGGCGCGCACTCCAGCCGCGGCCGGCCAGGTCGATCGCCCCCTGCTGGGAGAGACCGGCCCCGTGGCCGAAGCCCCCACCGGTCAGCTGCCAGGCCCCCTCACCCTCCGGCCGCAGGGTGAACAGGGTGCTGGGCAGGGTGCGCAAGGTGCGGCGGATCGCATCCAGCCGCAGCACCGTGCGGCCCGCTGTTCCCTGCACCTCCAGGGCCAGCACCCGGCCGCTGGGACCCCGGGCCAGCACCTTCAGGGCGGTGGGCCGTCCCACGCCCCGCTCCGGCCCGAGGGCCGCGGCGATCTGGGCAGCCGTGAGCCGCCGCTGCCAGCGGAAGACGGGATGGTCGGCCCCCCAGGCCGCCTGGCCGTCGCGCAGCAGGGTCGGCAGGGCGGCGGCCGCCAGGGGCACGGGGAAGCGGGCCTGGAAGGGGGCGGGGCCGTCGGGGAAGGAGTTCAGGTAGGGGACCGGCGGCCCGTTCCAGGCCTCCTGGTAGGCGGCGCTGATGCCGCCGTTGCTGGCGTGGTAGACGGCGTGGATCGGTCCATCGGCACCCACCAGCACCGCCAGCCGGGTGGCGGCGATGGCCTGGCGCACGGCAGCGCCGGCGTCGCGCGGGTCGCTGTACACCTGGCACTGGGTGTCGGCGCAGAGGTGGTAGCCATCCGCCGCGAAGCGGTGCTGGTTGCGCACCGCCCAGGTGCGGGCCAGCACGGCCTGGGCCTCCAGGGCCGCCGCCGGCACCCCGGCTCCGATCTCATGGGGCACCACCCCCTCCAGGTAGCGCTCCAGGGGGACCTGCTCCACCAGGCTCCAGCCGCCGTGGGCGTCGCTCAGCAGCTGGAAGGGGCCGGCGTAGACCCCCCGGTCCCAGAGCAGGCCGCCGGGGGCCTCGATCCGGATCGGCCCGGCCAGGGGCACCGCCCCCTGGGACCGGCGCAGTTCCAGGCCGACCCGCTCGCTGACCGTCCGCTCGTAGCTCCCCAGCCGCAGCCCCTCGGGCAGTCCGGCGGGATCGGGGGCGCCGGCGGGGGCCCACACCTCCCAGTCACGGGGCCGGGCGATCACGGCCGCCACCCCCATGGAACGCCAGAGCCCGGCCGCCTGCTCGGCGCTCTCGAAACTGGCGAACGGACCCAGCACCCGGCGCCGCAGCGTCACGGACCCGGGCAGCAGCTCCCGACGCCAGTGCAGCGCCAGGGAGGGAGCCTGGAAGCGCTGGCCGCTGGCGTCGATCAGGGTGAGCAGGCCGCCGTTGCCGCGCAGGCGCAGGGGCGGGGCCGCGGATGCCTCCCCGGGCGCCGGACCCAGGCGGGCGGCCAGGGCCACCGCCAGCACCGGACGGGCCGCCGTGACCGGCTCGGGACGGGCCACCGGCCAGTGCATCAGGCTGGTCTGCCCAGGGGACGGGGCGTCCGGAGGGGGCGGTGGCGACAGGGCCGGCGGCCCCTGCTCGGCCCGGCAGCCGACCGGGAACAGCAGCGCCGCGGCCAGCAGCAGCCGGGGCAGGACGCGGGGACGCAGGGCCATCGAGGGGGCGGGGGGTTGGAGGAGGGTTCACCCGCGTCGTAGTGTGCTTGTTTGTGCCTGCGCCTACCGAGATGCCGAAGCTCAAGACCCGCAAAGCGGCCGCGAAGCGGTTCAAGGCCACCGGCACCGGCAAGTTCATGCGCCGGCGTGCCTTCCTCAACCACCTGCTCGATCACAAGAGCCCCAAGCGCAAGCGCTATCTGGGGACGATGGCGGTGGTCGATGACCGCGACCACGACAACGTGGCCCGGATGCTGCCCTACGCCGGCTGAGTCCGGCCGGGCTCCCTCCGGGGTTCCAGCTTCCCTGTCTTTTCTCACCCACCCACCGCTCACCTCCCATGGCCCGCGTCAAGAGGGGCAACGTCGCCCGCAAACGCCGCAACAAGATCCTTCGCCTCGCCCGCGGCTTCCAGGGGAGCAACGGCAGCCTGTTCCGCACCGCCAACCAGCGGGTCATGAAGGCCCTCTGCAATGCCTATCGCGACCGTCGCCGCCGCAAGCGTGATTTCCGCCGCCTCTGGATCGCCCGGATCAACGCCGCCGCCCGCATGAACGGCCTCAGCTACAGCAAGCTGATCGGCGGCCTCAAGCGGGCCGACGTGCGCCTGAACCGCAAGATGCTGGCCCAGCTGGCCGTCGCCGATCCCGCCAGCTTCACCGCCGTGGCCACCGCGGCAGGCCACTGACGCCGTCCCCCCAGCACCGACCGTCCGGCCGGACACGATGACCGATCTGCTGCCCCAGGCCTACCTGCTCGGCCTGATCGCCCTGCTGGGCGTGGCCGCCATCGTGGTCGGCCGCCAGATTCTGCGGGTGCGGCGCGATGAACTCGCCCTGGCCCGCCTCGGCGGCATCGACAAGGCCGCTGGCGGCACCCGGGACGCCTCCACCCTCTATGAGCTGGCCTCGGTGCAGCTGCGCAAGCGGCTGTACGCCGAGGCCCAGGTCAACCTCAAGCAAGCTCTGAAGCTGGCCGAAGCGGAGAACGCCCCGGCCGAGGCGCGGGCCCTGATGGAGAACGCCCTCGGCTTCACCCTGGCGGCCCAGAACAACTACAGCGCCGCCGTGCGCCACTACCGGGCCGCCCTGCGGGCCAAGGCCGAGTATCCGGTGGCCCTCAACAACCTCGCCTTCGCCCTCGAGAAGCAGTCGAAGGCCGACGAGGCCCGCAGCCTCTACGAGAAGGTGCTGCAGCTGGAGTCCAACAACAAGACGGCCCTCAAGCGTCTCTCGATCCTGGAGCGGCGCAGCGGCCGCCAGGCGGGCGAGAACGGCAAGGCCTCCTGAGACCCAGCCCGGCCGGGCTCACCAGAGGCCGCGCACCGGGGCGGGCTCTCCGGCGGCGGGGGCCTGGGCGGTGCGTTCCGGGACCAGCTGCAGTCGCCCGCCGGGGGTGGTGAGCCGGGGCGCCCGCCAGCCGCTCAGGGACAGGCCCTGCACGCTCTGAAAGGCGCCACCGGGCTCAAGGGCGCCGCCGAGGGGATCCCCCAGCACCAGAAGGTCGAGCTGGTCGGACTTGGCATTGAGGTTGCCCTGCACCGGAGATTCAACCCCGCCGATGGCCATCGCACCGCGCAGGTCCACCATCTGGCCGATCGGGGTGGCCCCGTCGATCCGCAGCTGGACGGGCACGGTGGGCCCGCCGCTGAAGGACTGGTAGCGGCCGCTCCAGCGACGGGGCATCTGCTCGGCGATCAGCCGGGCCCGGGCGATCGGATCGAAGGTCTCCACCTCACCGTTGGTGCCGCCGTCCTGGTTGATGGCCTGGATCTCGGGGGCGGTGAAGGGCACGAACCCATCGGCCGGCAGGGGGCTGGCGGCAAGCACCGGACTGGCGGCGAGCAGCAGGGGCACGGCGGCCAGGGGCACCGGCATGGCGTGGGTCTCGGGGGCAGAAGGCAGACTAATCGGGATGCGCCCGTGCGCCGCAGGCCCCCGACCGTGACCGCCATCGCCCCCCTGACCTCCCGCGACGATCTGGTGATCGCCGGCCGTCGCTTCCGCAGCCGCCTGATGACCGGCACCGGCAAGTACCCGAGCCTGGAGGCCATGCAGGCCAGCCTGGAGGCCAGCGGCTGCGAGATCGTCACCGTGGCGGTGCGGCGGGTGCAGAGCGGCGCCCCGGGCCATGGCGGCCTGATGGAAGCAATCGACTGGGGCCGCATCTGGATGCTGCCCAACACGGCCGGCTGCGCCACCGCCGAGGAGGCGGTGCGGGTCGCCCGGCTGGGCCGGGAGCTGGCGCGCCTGGCGGGCCAGGAGGACAACAACTTCGTGAAGCTGGAGGTGATCCCCGACTCCCGCCACCTGCTGCCGGATCCCTTCGGCACCCTCGAGGCCGCCGAGCAGCTGGTGAAGGAAGGCTTCGCCGTGCTGCCCTACATCAACGCCGATCCCCTGCTGGCCAAGCGGCTGGAGGAGGCCGGCTGCGCCACGGTGATGCCGCTGGGATCGCCGATCGGCTCGGGCCAGGGCATCCGCAACGCCGCCAACATCGCCCTGATCATCGAGAACGCCCGCGTGCCGGTGGTGGTGGATGCGGGCCTGGGGGTGCCCAGCGAGGCCGCCCAGGCCATGGAGATGGGCGCCGATGCCCTGCTGATCAACAGCGCCATCGCCCTGGCGGGCGATCCGCCGGCGATGGCACGGGCGATGGCCCTGGCCACCGAGGCCGGTCGCACCGCCCTGCTGGCGGGCCGGCTGCCGCAGCGGGCCGAAGCCCGGGCCAGTTCCCCGCTGGAAGGCCGTGTGACGAACCATTGACGATCAATCCGATCCCGGCGGCCCTCCATAGGGTTTGCCGCACACCGACTCCCCCTCCATGCAGGTCACTGAAGAAGACGGCGGCAAACTGAACGCCTTCGCCAAGGAGCCCCGCATGGTGCTCCAGGAGGAGGGCGAGACCAGCGGCGCCAACCGGATGCTGCTGATCGGCGGCCTGGTGCTGGTGGCCGTCATGGTGGCGGTGGCGGCCGGCATCAGCTGAGGCCGATGGGGGCCTCTGAGGCCTGTAGTAGCTTGCCCGTCTGAGCAACTGCTCGTTCAGGAGTCTGGGGTGAAGGTTCTCGTTCTCGGCGGCGACGGCTTCTGTGGTTGGCCCTGTGCCGTGAACCTGGCGGAAGCCGGACACGACGTCGTCATCGTCGACAACCTGAGTCGGCGCAAGATCGACATCGACCTGGGCGTCGAGTCACTGACGCCCATCGCCACGATCCACGACCGGCTGCGGGCCTGGGAACAGGTGGGTGGCCGGGCCATGACCTTCGTGCACCTGGACATCGCCCGGGAGTACGACCGGCTGCTCGATCTGCTGCGCAGCGAGCGCCCTGAGGCGATCGTCCACTTCGCCGAGCAGCGGGCCGCCCCCTACTCGATGAAGAGCAGCGCCACCAAGCGCTACACCGTCGACAACAACGTCAACGGCACCCACAACCTGCTGGCGGCCATCGTCGACAGCGGCCTTGACGTCCACATCGTGCACCTGGGCACGATGGGCGTCTACGGCTACGGCTCCCACCGGGGCGCCACGATCCCGGAGGGCTACCTGACGGTGGAAGTGCCCCAGCCGGACGGCACCTGCTTCACCGAGAAGATCCTGCACCCCACGGATCCCGGCAGCGTCTACCACATGACCAAGACGCTGGATCAGCTGCTGTTCTTCTACTACAACAAGAACGACGCGATCCGGGTCACCGACCTGCACCAGGGCATCGTCTGGGGCACCAACACCGACCTCACCCAGCGGGACCCCCGCCTCACCAACCGCTTCGACTACGACGGCGACTACGGCACCGTGCTCAACCGCTTCCTGATGCAGGCGGCGATCGGCTACCCGCTCACCGTCCACGGCACCGGCGGCCAGACCCGGGCCTTCATCCATATCCGCGATTCGGTGCGCTGCGTCCAGCTGGCCCTGGAGCACCCCCCCGAGCCCGGCGAGAAGGTGAAGATCTTCAACCAGATGACCGAGAGCCACCAGGTGGGTGAACTGGCCCGCAAGGTGGCGGCCCTGACCGACTCTGAGATCAACTACCTGCCCAACCCCCGCAAGGAGGCGATCGAGAACGATCTGATCGTCGACAACCGCTGCTTCATCGAGCTGGGCCTCAAGCCCACCACCCTTGATGACGGCCTGCTGGCCGAAGTGGTGGACGTGGCCCGCCGCTGGGCCGACCGTTGCGACCGCTCCAAGATCCCCTGCCTCTCCGCCTGGACCCAGCGCCAGGCCGAAGCGATCAAGGCCTTCGCCTGATCTCCCCCCCGTGAAGATCGCCTTTTTCACCGAAACCTTCCTGCCGAAGGTCGACGGCATCGTCACGCGGCTCACCAAGACGGTGCAGCAGCTGGTGCTGGCCGGCGATGAGGTGCTGATCTTCTGCCCCGAAGGCGCTCCCGACGGCTACATGGGGGCCCGGGTGGTGGGGGTGCCGGCCATGCCGCTGCCCCTCTATCCCGAGCTGAAGCTGGCCCTGCCGCGGCCGGCGGTCTCGGAAGCCCTCGACCGCTTCGGCCCCGATCTGGTTCACGTGGTCAATCCGGCCGTGCTGGGCCTGGGGGGCATCTGGCTGGCCAAGAGCCGCGGCCTGCCCCTGGTGGCCAGCTACCACACCCATCTGCCCAAGTACCTGGAGCACTACGGCATGGGGATGCTTGAGCCCCTGCTGTGGGAACTGCTCAAGGCCGCCCACAACCAGGCCCAGCTCAACCTCTGCACCTCCACCGCCATGGTCGAGGAGCTGGCGGCCCGGGGCATCCAGCACACGGCCCTCTGGCAGCGGGGCGTGGACACCGACCTGTTCCGCCCCGAACTGGCCTCCGGCGCCATGCGCGAGCGGCTCCACGGCGGCCACGACGACACCGGCCACCTGCTCCTCTACATCGGCCGACTCTCGGCGGAGAAGCAGATCGAGCGGATCCGGCCCGTGCTCGAAGCCATGCCCCAGGCCCGGCTCGCCCTGGTGGGGGACGGTCCCCACCGCCAGCAGCTGGAGCGCCATTTCGACGGCACCGCCACCACCTTCGTGGGCTACCTGGCCGGCCAGGAGCTGGCCTCGGCCTATGCCAGCGGCGACGCCTTCCTGTTCCCCTCCAGCACCGAAACCCTGGGCCTGGTGCTGCTGGAGGCGATGGCCGCAGGCTGCCCGGTGGTGGGGGCCAACCGGGGCGGCATTCCCGACATCGTCAGCGACGGCGTCAACGGCTGCCTCTATGACCCCGACCAGCCCGCCAGCCTGACCACGGCCGTCCAACGGCTGCTGGGGGATCCGGCGGCCCGCCGCCAGCTGCGCCTGGCCGCCCGCGAGGAGGCCGAGCGCTGGGGCTGGGCCGGGGCCACCGCCCAGCTGCAGGGCTACTACCGCCAGGTGCTCCAGCAGGGCCGTTTCCCCCAGGCCGCCTGAGGCACCTCAGCCCGGCCGGACCGCCGCCGGCGGCTTGACGCCCCGGAACCACACGGTCATCAGGGCCTTCACCATCGGTGCGGCCACCGTGCCGCCATAACCGCCGGAGTTCTCACCGAAGGCGACGATCACCAGGGTGGGGGTGCCGGTGGCCGGGGCGTAGCCGCCGAACCAGGCGTGGTCGGGACGGGGTGGATCCTCGGCGGTGCCGGTCTTGCCGGCCACGGGCGGCAGGCTGGGGTCGTTGAGGATGGTGGCCGTGCCGCTGGTGACCGCCTGGCGCAGGCCGGCATGCAGCACCCGCAGGGTGGCCGGCTTCAGTCCGATCCATTGGCGCGGGTAGTCGCGCTCCACCAGGTGGGGCGTCACCAGCCAGCCGCCGTTGGCGACGGCGGCATAGAGGCGGGCCATCTGGATCGGCGTCACCGTCACCGCCCCCTGGCCGATCGAGGAGGTGATCGTGTCGACCGGGGTCCAGGGTTCACCCAGCACCTCCTTCTTCCAGGCCGGGTCCCCCAGCAGCCCAGGGGATTCCTCGGCGGACAGCTCGCTGCCGGTGCGGCGGCCGAAACCCATGCGCCGGGCGGCTTTGAACATCTCATCGGGGCCGACCATCAGCCCCACCTTGTAGAAGAAGCTGTTGCTGCTCACCCCGAGGGCGAAGGGGAAGCCGATGCTGCCGAAGGAGCCGTGGTCGGCGTAGCACTGGCCGTAGTAGCAGAAGGAGCCCACCGTCGGCACGGTGGAGTTCTCGTTGAGCTTGCCGGACTCGATGCCGGCGATGGTGGTGATGACCTTGAAGGTGCTGGCCGGCGGGAACCCCTGGAAGGCCCGGTTCAGCATCGGCGCCTCCGGCCGGTTGAGGCTGTTCCACTGGGCGGTGGTGGGGCCGTCGGAGAAGATGTTGGGATCGAAGTTGGGCCGGCTGGCCATCGCCCGCACGGCGCCGGTGCGGGGATCCATCGCCACGATCGCCCCCTTGCGCACCCCGTCGAGGGCCTTCTCCGCCGCCCGCTGCAGGTCGAGATCGAGGGTGAGGCGCAGATCCTTGCCGGCCTTGGCGGGCTTGTCCCCCAGCACCCGCTGCACCTGGCCTTCGGCATTCACCTCCAGCTGCTGGCCGCCCCACTCACCGCGCAGGTGGGTTTCGTAGACCTTCTCGAGCCCGCTGCGGCCGATGCGATCACTGATGCGGTAGCCGTGGTCGCGGAGGGCGGCGTACTCCTCCTCGGTGATGCTGCTCGTGTAGCCCATCACGTGGGCCCCGAGGCTGCCGTCGGGATAGGCGCGCAGCACGTCCTCGGACACCTCAGCCCCCTGCAGGGATCCGGCCTGCTCCCGGAAGCGCAGCACCTGCACCGGCGTCAGCGAGAGGGCCAGGGGAATCCGGAAGCCCTGGGCATTGGCGCCGCTGCGACGCTGGGCATCCAGCCGGTCGGCGGGGATCCCCAGCAGGCCGGCGAGCCGGTCCCGCAGCCCGGGCCAGCCACGGTCGTCGACCTGGAGGGGCTGGAGATAGAGGTTGTAGGTGAGCCGGTTGGTGGCCAGCACCCGCCCCTTGCGATCCAGCAGGCGGCCCCGCACGGGGTTGCGCGGCAGCAGGCGGATCCGGTTCTCGTCGGCCATCGCCCGGTTCTCGGCCCCGTGCAGCAGCTGGAGCCAGGCGAGGCGCCCGAGGATCGCCGCCAGGATCAGCAGCATGAAGGTGAGCAGGAGGGCGGCCTGGTGGCCTGTCCCTGTGTGGCGGGTGGAGGAGGCCCCGAGCCCGCCGCCGGCAGCGCGCACCATCAGCCGAGTCGGCTCTGGAGCAGGGCCAGCCGGGCCTCGATGCGCTCCAGGGCCGCCAGCAGCTCGGCCGGATCCGCCGGACTGGGCGGCGGGGCGGCGTCCCAGGCGGGAGGGGTGGCCCCTTGGCCCTCCTCGGCGCCCACGTCGCGCACCTCCACCTTCATCACGGGATTGCCCAGGCCGGGCTGGAAGCGATCGAGG
Source organism: Synechococcus sp. CCAP 1479/10 (assembly GCF_019038515.1). NCBI lineage: Bacteria > Bacillati > Cyanobacteriota > Cyanophyceae > Synechococcales > Synechococcaceae > Synechococcus > Synechococcus sp. CCAP 1479/10. The sequence continues at coordinate 23,289 of NZ_JAFKRJ010000037.1, forward strand.
TTCTCCCTCACCTGGCTGGCCGCGGGCTCCCCTTCCTCGCGCAGCTGGCCCAGAGGATTGGCACTGGTGCCGTCGAAGGCGGCCAGCACCTCGGCCGGCCCGCCCTTGCGGACCCGCTCCACCACCGCCAGTCCCACCGGCAGCACGTCCTGCATCAGGGCCAGGCGCAGGGAATCGAGGGGATCGGCAGCCATGACGTCGGAACCCGGACCGGGCTTTCCAGTCTGACGTGCGGAACGGCCCGGCTCAGGGTGCGGGTCGCTGCACCCCGGGATCGACGATCACCTGGCCGCAGAAGCGGGTGCTGCCCAGCCACCAGCCGCCGCCGACGGCCAGCACCAGCAGGACGCTGAAGGGCAGCAGGGCCTGGCGGGTGCCGTCGAGGGAGAGCCACTCCAGCCAGCCCCGCAGCCAGCGGTCGCGGTCGAAGCGGCGCCGCTCCCTCAGGCTCTCCTTGCCGCGGCGGTCGAGGGCCCGGGCCACCCAGCGCTCGAAGGCCTTCTTCTTGGTGACGGCCATCTTGCGCTCCACCTCCAGCAGGTGGCCGGCGCTGAGGTCGGGGTTGAAGGTGCTGATCAGCTCCAGGCTCTTGAGGAACATCTCCACCGCCCCTTCCTTGATCGCCAGGTCGGCCGGATCGAGGCCGTCCCAGTCGACCTCGGGATAGAAGCGCAGACGGTTGCTGCGGATCTGCTCCTCGGGGAGCTGGCCGGGTTCCCGCAGCCAGCGGTCGGTGTTGGCATCGAAACGACGCCAGTAGAGGAAGGGGTTGAGAAAGACGGTCTTGCCGGCCAGCAGGATGCTGTCCTGCTGCAGGCGGCGGTGCAGCTGGGGGTCGTGCTCAGCCCCGGCAGGGCTGCCAGCGACGGCGGGGGAGACGGGAGGCACGGAGCAAACGGCCGGGTGCCGAGGTTATCGAAGTTGGCCCGCTGGGGCCAGCCTGGGGATCGGGACGGCCTCCGGGTCCAGAGCGATCAGCAGAACGTGTGGCCGGAGACATCTGGACAGGGCTCGGTCGCTGAGAAGGGGAGGGACTCTCCCTCGCCGCCTCAGATCAGTGCGGCGCCGTACCTGCCTTCTCGCGGCTGGGATGGGCTCACCAGCAGCTCTGGGAGCAAGAGGAGATAAGCATCAGGGATAGAACAACGCCAGGTCCAGACCATGCAGTGATTCCTCCTCAACGAAACACCTCAGCTCCCGACTGCCGAGGACTCGCCTGGCTTCCTCACGGAAGGGGCTGACATTCCTGGAAGCTGCAGGCAATTCAAACCCAAAAGTCTGAGAAAACTGAAGAGACAGGGACTCCGTCTGCAAGACGTTCAGCCGGAGGCGTTCCACACCGCTCAGGTAGCGAGACTTCACCCTGCTTTTGAGTAGTGGAAGCAAGTCCGGAAAGCGCTTGATGGCCTTGATCGTGAAGCGCATGTCACGAGGCAGCAGATACTGGAAGGCAGGCATGGTGCTCTGGACAAGGGCCATAAAGTCCGCTTCTACAAATTCAGGACTCTGGCGGAAGACGTAGGCTCCTGTTCTCTCGTCAAGAACCATGTTGCGGTGCGGCGAATAGTAAAAAGAGACAAGGCGCTCGAAGGGCTTTCGCACGCAGGAGTAAATCTTAAGCTCATGCAAAGAGGGCTTGATCAGCAAGTAAGTCGACAGCGACTGATGCTTTCGGTGCGTCAGAGATCCACGAATCTCAAATCGATCAACGCCATCGCGAAAGCCGCCGCTGACCATCTCATCGCAGCTGAGGCCAGCGTCGATGATGGCCGACTGAATGGTATTGCCACCCGTCTTCGGAATATGGATAAACAGGCATGTCTCACCTTGATGAGAGAAAAGCATGGTGACTCGCTTTCATCGTTGCCATTGAAGCCATGAAGGACAGCCGTCAACCGGCTGTCACTCCCACTCGATCGTGCCGGGCGGCTTGCTGGTGATGTCAAGCACCACCCGGTTCACCCCCCGCACCTCGTTGACGATGCGGTTGGAGATCAGCTCCAGCAGGTCGTAGGGCAGCCGCGACCAGTCGGCGGTCATGCCGTCCTCGGAGGAGACGCAGCGCAGCACGATCGGGTAGGCGTAGGTGCGCTTGTCGCCCATCACGCCGACGCTGCGCACGGGCAGCAGTACGGCGAAGGCCTGCCAGATCTCATTGTAGAGGCCGGCATCACGCACCTCCTCCCGCACGATCAGGTCGGCGTCCCGGAGGATGTCGAGCTTGTCGTCGGTGACCTCCCCCAGGATGCGGATCGCCAGGCCTGGGCCGGGGAAGGGATGGCGCCCCACGATCTCCTGGGGCAGGCCGAGGCTGCGGCCCACCTTGCGCACCTCATCCTTGAACAGGCGCCGCAGCGGCTCCACCAGCTTGAACTGCAGGTCCTTGGGCAGGCCGCCCACGTTGTGGTGGCTCTTGATCTTCACCGCCACCCGTTCCCCCGTCTTGGGGTCGACGTTGGTGCCGGCGCTCTCGATCACATCGGGGTAGAGGGTGCCCTGGGCGAGGTAGTCGAAGGGGCCGAGGCGGCGGCTCTCCTCCTCGAACACCCGGATGAACTCGGTGCCGATGATCTTGCGCTTCTCCTCCGGGTCGGTGATACCGGCGAGCTTGGAGATGAAGCGCTCACGGGCATTGATGTATTCCACGTTGATGTGGAACTGGCGATCGAAGAAATCCATCAGGAACTCCGGCTCGCCTTTGCGCATGAAGCCCTGGTCGATGAACATGCAGGTGAGGCGATCCCCGATCGCCTGGTGCAGCAGGAAGGCCAGGGTGGAGGAATCGACACCGCCCGAGAGGGCCAGCAGCACCCGCTTCTCGCCCACCTGGGCACGCACCTCGCCGATGGCCTCGTCGATGAAGGCGGCCGTGGTCCAGTCGGGGATGCAGCCGCAGATGTGATAAACGAAATTGCGGATCATCACCATGCCGCAGGTGGAATGCACCACCTCGGGATGGAACTGCACCCCGTAGAGACGGCGGGCATGGTCGGCCACCGCTGCCTCGGGGGTGTTGTCGGTGTGGGCGAGGCGCACGAAGCCCTCGGGCAGCGACTCCACCGAATCGCCGTGGCTCATCCACATCGTCGAGCCCTCCTCGACGTTGGTGAGCAGATCCACCGGGTCGTCGACATGCAGCGGCGCCTTGCCGTATTCGGCCCGGCCGGCGGCCACCACCGATCCGCCCAGCTGCTGCACCATCAGCTGCATGCCGTAGCAGACCCCCAGCACCGGGATGCCCAGGTCCCAGAGGCCGGGGTCGCAGGAGGGGGCCCCCTCCTCGTAGACGGAGCTGGGGCCGCCGCTGAGGATGATCCCCTTCGGGTTGAGGGCCTTCAGTTCCGCAGCGGTGGTGGTGTAGCCCATCACCAGGGAGAACACCTCCGTCTCCCGCACCCGGCGGGCGATCAGCTCTGAGTACTGGGAGCCGAAATCCAGGATGACGATGGCCGGAGGTCGGCGGGAACCGCTGGCATGGTCCCGATCCGAACCCGGTGGTGCGGTCTGCGGCGTTTCGGACATCGGCTCGAAGGCGGCCAGGCCAGGGCCCGGTATTCGGTGCCAGCACCCTAGGTCGCGCCCCTGAAGCGTTCCATCAGCGCCGCCCCCACCGGCCCGCAGACCCGCAGCCGGCGCTGGCGGTCGAACAGGGCCGCCCCCACGGCGGCCGGCGGGGCGCCATGGCTGGCCAGGTAGGACCGGCAGCGGCCTTCAATGGCGACAGCGATGCGCGCCCGCAGGCGTCCGGCCAGCTCCGGATCGGCCTGCTCCAGAGCGGCCAGGGCGGCCTCCACCGTGGCGGCCCCGTAGAGCGCGGCCAGGGTGGCGCCGTCGGCCCCCTCCAGGGCGGCCAGGGCGGTGAGCACCTCGGTGCGGCCGTCGGCCAGGTGGTGGTGGGTGTGGAAGATGCCGCCGGCCAGCTTGATCAGCTTGCCCTGGTAGCCGAACAGCAGCAGCCGTTCCACCCCCGCTTCGGCGGCCGCCACCAGCACCGGGCCGAGCCAGTTGCCCGCCTTCAGCAGCAGCTGCGGCGGCAGGCCCAGCTGGGGGGCCAGATCGAGGCCGTTCTCGCCGATCACCAGCACCAGATCGCCGCCGGCCCCCGGCGCCGCCATGCGCTCGGCGAGGGCCGCCAGGGTGCGGGCCAGCTGGTCCGGGTCGGCGCCGGCCTGGACCTCGGCCTGGGTGCCGATCAGGGCCAGCCCGTCCACCACCCCGAAGGCGGCATTGCTGGTGCGCTCCGCCAGGCGGCGGCCGTCGGGCAGCACCAGGGTGAGCCCCAGGCGGCGGCCGGCGGGCACCAGGGGCCCCAGGTTGGCCTCCAGCAGGCGTCGGGCATAGCCGGAGAGGCAGGCCTCCCCGGTCGCGGCGTGGACTCCCACCCCCTCGCCGGGCTCCAGCTGCAGCCAGGGCCCGTCGCCGGGCAGCCAGCGGGCCAGCACCCAGACCACCAACCCGCGAGTGAGGTCGAGCCCCTCGCCCGGATCACAGCAGCTCTCCCCCAGGGCCAGCCCCTCCCCCAGGCCCGCGGCGGCCCGCACCGGCACCGGCACCACCCCCGGCGGCTGGAGCAGTTCCAGGGCCACCGAGGCGCTGAACGGTTCCCCCTGCAGGGCCCCGAGGGCGGCGCGGGCAGCGGCCGCCACCCACACCGGCAGGGTGAAGCCCCGCGGGGGCGCGGAGGGGGGGCGCAGGGAATCGATGGCCGGCGGGAACGCTGTTTTTTATGGTGGTCGATCGCCTTGCCTTCGCCAGGCCCGCGCCCCTTCCCTCCCCACAGCTCATGCAGGACAAGCTCACTCTGATGATCCCCGGCCCCACCCCGGTGCCGGAGACCGTCCTGCAGGCCATGGCCCGCCATCCGATCGGCCACCGCAGCGGCGATTTCCAGAAGATCGTGCGCCGCACCACCGAGCAGCTGCAGTGGCTGCACCAGACCAAGGGCCACGTGCTGGTGATCACCGGCAGCGGCACCGCGGCGATGGAGGCCGCGATCGTCAACACCCTCAGCCGCGGCGACAAGGTGCTCTGCGGCGACAACGGCAAGTTCGGCGAACGCTGGGTGAAGGTGGCGAAGGCCTACGGGCTGAACGTGGAGGTGATCAAGGCGGAGTGGGGCCAGCCCCTCGATCCGGAGGCCTTCCGCGCCGCCCTCGAGGCCGACACCGCCAAGGAGATCCGGGGCGTGATCCTCACCCACTCGGAAACCTCCACCGGGGTGATCAACGACCTGCAGGCCATCGCCGGCCATGTGAAGGCCCACGGCACCGCTCTCACCATCGCCGACTGCGTCACCAGCCTCGGGGCCTGTGACGTGCCCATGGATGCCTGGGGCGTGGACGTGGTGGGCTCCGGCTCCCAGAAGGGCTACATGATGCCGCCGGGCCTGAGCTTCGTGGCCATGAGCGAGCGGGCCTGGACGGCCTACGAACGCTCCGATCTGCCCAAGTTCTATCTGGATCTGGGCAAGTACCGCAAAGCCGCCGACGACGACAGCAACCCCTTCACCCCGGCGATCAACCTCTACTTCGCCCTCGAGGCGGCCCTGGGGATGATGCAGAAGGAGGGTCTGGAGGCGATCTTCGCCCGCCACGACCGCCATCGCCGGGCCACCCAGGCGGCGATGAAGGCGATCGGCCTGCCCCTGTATGCGGCCGAGGGCCATGGCAGCCCGGCGATCACGGCGGTGGCGCCGGAGGGCATCGATGCCGAGGCCCTGCGCAAGCAGGTGAAGGAACGGTTCGACATCCTGCTGGCGGGCGGCCAGGACCACCTCAAGGGCAAGGTGTTCCGCATCGGCCACCTGGGCTTCGTCTGCGACCGCGACGTGCTCACGGCCGTGGCGGCCATCGAGGCCACCCTGCAGGACCTGGGTCTGGCCAAGGCGCCGATCGGCGCCGGCGTGGCGGCGGCGGCGGCGGCGCTGGCCGCCTGAACGACGGCGTGGCCAGCCCCAGGGGCCGTGATTAGGTTCATGGTGAACGGTTTTTGACGCCATGACCCTTGCTGCCATGCGACGCCTTCCCCTGGCTGCCGTCCTCTGCCTGGGCCTGGCGGCCTCCGGCTGCCAGCGCACCGACCTCAGCCAGCAGACCAAGAAGACCGAGGCCAGGATCTGCACCGAGCTGGCCACGGTGAACCAGGCCCTGGAGCAGGTGGCCGCCCTGACACCCACCTCCACCGTGGGCGAGGCGCGGGCCGCCCAGCAGAAGCTGGAACAATCGATCGCCGCCCTGCAGACCTCGGAGAACCAGCTGCAGAAGCTGAGGGTGGAAGCCTTCCGCAAGCTGCTCGAAGGCTTCCGGGGCGAGGTGGCCAAGGCCTCCGCCAACAAGGACCAGACCCTCGAGCAGGCCGCCAACGAGCTCAAGCCCAAGGCCATGGCGGTGATCGCCGCCCGCAGGGCGCTCTCTGCGGCTGTGCAGTGCGAGGAGCCGGCGGCAGCGGCCCCCGCCAAGCCCTGACAAGGCTTCACCCTGGCTCCGGGCACCCGGTTGGTGCCCGGAGCCTTGCTACTGTGAGTCTGCGCGTGAATGCACGCGGGTGTAATTCAGTGGTAGAATGTCAGCTTCCCAAGCTGAACGTCGCCGGTTCGAATCCGGTCACCCGCTTGATCAATAAGTCCCAGACGTTGCGCCTCAGGCCTGACGTCTCACAACGCTGAATAGGGAGTGCCTCTAACAGCCCGGGGCAAGAATCCATTCTTGAACCCGGGAGTTGGGCCGAAAGGATGGACAAGTTCCTGAAGGCCAACCGGCCACGATGGTGTGGCAGGGATCAGGCGCGTGGCTTGATCAACTGCAGCACCTGCAAGCCAAGGCCGCCGGCCCGCCGCTCGCAGTCGAGGGCCTGAAGAATGGCCCGGGCCGACGCGTCGATATCCCCTTCACTGGCCGCCACCCGCGCCTGCTCATTGAGTGACGCCGCCTGCTGCAGGAGACGCTGACGCGCCCCCGGATCGGACAGGGGTGACACGCTGGACCTAGGACGTGAAGGGGTCTCCAGCGTCAAGGTGACGGGGGCAGGTGGACTGGCAACAATCATGACCGGCGAGGAGTTCGCAGCATCGAAAACATGTAAAAAGGGCGATTGGCCTCCAACGCCCCCTTTTCTGTTTACATCTTACGGCAGAACATAACAGCCTGTCCCGCATGGGCGGAAGACAGGGGGAAAAGAGATGATCTGCCGTTCACTGCATCGGTTCGTTCGTGCCGGCTCAGGTGCCCGGCTCCTCCTGGTTGCCGCCCAGGGCGGCGATCTGGGAACGCAGCTGGTCGGAACGCTGCAGGTCGCCCCGGGTGAGGGCAACGGCGAGGGCGAACTCGAGCTTCTCGAGCTGGTGGTCGCCCTCCACCTGCGAATGGGTGCGGAGCTTGCAGTGGGGAGCCGGGCTGGAGACGCGAGGGGCGGCACCCTGCCCGTGAAGAGCGCCGGAGGATGACTGGTAAGGGGAAGTGGGGAAGGCCATGACCCGCTTTCTTTTTATTTTGACACCCTTGGCCAGAGGAGCGCGTCCTCAGGCCGCATTGGGATAGCCGACGTCCTCATGGCTGTCGAACGCGGCGGGCGCCTCGGATGCTGCGGGCGCCTCGGATGCGGAGCCGATCTCCAGCAGATGACGGCAGTCCTGCAGCAGCCGCTCGACGTTGTCGAGGCTGGCCAGTTCCTGGGGGTCCGGCCTGTCCTGGTTGGAGGCCTGCAGCTCCACCGCCGCCAGGCGCTGCTCCAGGGTCACCAGACGCTGGGAGAGGGCATGGATGGTTTCGGCGAGATCTTCGGCATTGCGGCTGATGCGGAACGACACCGAGGCGGGGGCCATGGCGGGGAAAGCGACTGGGCTGTGCCGCATGACAACACACCCGGGGCACCCCCTCAAGCACCTGTGGCCCTGATCTCCCAGAGTGGGCCCTGTTGATCGGGCTCACGTCGGATGAACCATGCCTGGCATCTGCTGATGTACGCGCTGGCCGGGCTCGCCGGCGGCCTGCTGGCCCTCCGCACCGGCATCCCGGCGGCGCCCCTGGCCGGGGCCCTGCTGGGGGCCGCCCTGGTCAGCGTGACGGGGCGGCTGGAGGTGGCCCAGTGGCCGGTCGGCACCCGCACCCTGCTGGAGATCGGCATCGGCACGGTGATCGGCACGGGCCTCACCGGCACGGCCCTGCTGGAACTGCGCCAGCTGTGGCGACCCGCCCTGCTGATCACGGTCACCCTGGTGCTCACCGGCCTGGTGGTGGGACTCGGATGCAGCCGGCTGATGGGCGTCGATCCGGTGGTGGCCCTGCTGGGGGCGGCCCCGGGGGGCATCAGCGGCATGAGCCTGGTCGGTGCGGAGTTCGGCGTCGGGGCGGCCGTGGCCACCCTGCACGCCGTGCGCCTGATCACGGTGCTGGTGATCCTGCCGCTGGTGGTGCGGCTGGTGTTGCCGGCGACCGCCACCCCACCGGGCGGCTGACCACCCTGGACAGCGCCGCAGGGGTCGATACGTTGGGCCACCTCGTTCTTCCCTTGCGGTCCGATGGCCACACGCCACTATCTCTCTCACCGACTGGGCCCGATCGTCCTGGCGGCGGCGGCCGTCCTGCTGACCGGCGCCGGCACCGCCCAGAGCGCCCGGGCCGGCAATGACATCGAGGGCCCCGGGGGCAAGGGGGCCCAGGTGTACTGCTTCATGCGCAACAACGGCAACGTCCACGAAGTGAGCTGGAACGCCGCCTACGCCCTGATCAAGCGCCAGAGCGCCGGTCTGTTCAAGACCTCCCCCGAACACGCCGCCGTGATGATCACCGAGGCCGTGGTTCAGAACCCCGGCACCTTCCCCGATTGCGGCCGCTTCCTGGGCGAACTGTTTGCGCCGCGCACCTCCGGCAGCACCGCGGCCAGCCCGGAACCCGGCCCCACCTCCATCTCGGTCGTGGGCGGTGGTAAGGCTGGTGGCAGCGGCATGACCCGGAGTGAGCGTTACAACTGAGCGGGCCCGCCTGCATCCGTCCATCGGTCCGGTGGGCCTGCTGCTGATCGTGCTGCTGGGCGGCTGCGCCGAGGAGCCCCTCCCCCAGCGGCCGATCACCCGGGAGGACTGCCTGCGAACCGTGAAGCTGGAGGACCTCCCCGGCGCCCTGCGCCAGTGCGATCGGGTGGTGGCGGCCTTCCCGAAGGACCCGGGGCCGCTCAACGAGCGCTTCCTGCTGCACACCCTGGCCGGCAACACCACGGCGGCCTGCCGGGACATCGCCCGGGCCACGGTGCTGGCCGCCGCCGTACCGAAGGACAAGCTGGATCCGATCCTGCGCCAGGACCTGGAGGTGCGGCGGAGCAGCTGTGCCGACGGCGCCCCCGCCCGTCCGGGGGGCTGAGGGCCCGGCAGCGGCTCAGCCGCTCTCGAGCCACTGGCGGACCAGCGCCGGCAGGGCCCGCTGGCGACGCAGGCTGTCCTGGCCCTGCAGCAGCAGGGAGATCCGCTCGGCCTTGCTGGCGATCAGGTCGTCCACCAGCCGGTCGGCGACACCCAGCTGCAGCCAGTGGCTGGTGAGCGCGGCCCCCATGCCGATCCGGTGGCAGCGGTCCTCCGCCTGCTCGGCGTCGCCCGGGGTCCAGGGCCGCTCCACCAGCACCACATGCCGGGCCCGGTGCAGGGTGAAGCCGAGGCCGCCGGTGCCGTAGGTGGCGATCAGCACAGGGGATCGGCCCGACTGAAAGGCATCCACCAGCTTCTGCCGGCGCGGCGGCGGCACGGCGCCCACCAGGGGCCCCCCATCCTCCGGCCGACCGAGCTGCCCGTGCAGCGCCAGGGCGGTGGCCACGAAGGCCGTGAACACCACCACCGCTTCGCCGCCAGCCACCAGCTCGGACACCAGCGAGACGGTGGCGTCGAGCTTGTGGCTCGAGGCGATCTGGCGCAGGGCCGTGAACACGGCCAGGGCTTCGGCGTCGCGGCGCACCTCGCCGGCCATGGCCCGGCGGCGGTAGTCGTCGATCCGCTCCTGCAGGGCCTGCTCGAAGGCCTCGGCGCCGGCGGGGTCGAGGCTGACGGGCCGCTCGAGCCGCCGCTTCGGAGGCAGGTCCAGGCACTGGCCCTTGCGGCGATGGAGCACCAGGGGCCGCACCAGCCGCTGCAGCTCCTCCAGCTGGCTGGCGCCGCTGGCCTGCCAGATCCGCCGGCCTCCCTGCTCCCGCCAGTGCCCCTGGCAGTAGCGCTCCTCGAAGTGGCGCTGGTCGGCCGCCAGGGGATGGCCGATGGCGGCCAGCAGGGGAAAGAGCTGGACCGGCCGGCCGTTCTTCATCGGCGTGCCCGTGAGCAGCCAGATCGCCCGCAGGCGTGGATGGCGGGCCAGGCGCAGGAACGCCTGGGTGCGGGCGGCCTGGAGCGTCTGGGCGAAATGGGCCTCGTCGGCGATCAGCACCGTGCCGGCGGCCGGGAGTTCGGCCGGCAGCCGGGCCCAGCTGTGCAGCTCCAGGCGCAGGCCCAGGGCCGCCGCCTCCTGGCGCCAGTGGTGGTGCAGCCCCGCCGGGGCCACCACCACCAGCCGGCAGTCGGCCAGGCGCACCAGGGCGCGGCCGGCCACCAGGGCACTGAGGGTCTTGCCGAGGCCCATGGCATCGGCCAGCACGGCGCCGCGGCGGGCCAGCAGCCAGCGCACCGCCAGCCGCTGGTGGCGGAACAGCCGGCGGCCGTCAGGGAGTTCTGCGTCGGCGGCAGCCGCCGCCACCAGGGCCCGGTGGGGGGGCAGGGGCGGCAGGGGCTGCCCCAGCCAGCCGAACCAGCGGGCCAGCTCCGGGGTGAGCGGAAAGCGCCCGGCGCACTGCTGCTGCAGCGCCGCGGCCGCCTCGAGGGGAAACTGCCAGCAGCCGCGGCGGCTGAGCCACTGGCCCCGGGGGCGAATGGCCCGCAGCTGCGCCTGGGTGACCGCGTCGAAGGGACTGACCACCTCGATCAGACCCGAGGCGCCCAGGCGCATCTGCACCAGGGGGGTGGCCAATGCGGCAAAAAGCAATCAAGAACACATTGACACCCGGGACGCTGAGGGCAAACTTCCGCCAACCGAGGCGCGCTGATGCAGGCCAGGGATGGAGTCTTTCTCGAAGATCTCTGCCCCAAGCTGCGAGCGCGTCGATGGCGACAGTCGCTGCACCGGATGACCGGCCGCCGCTGCCTCTACTGCGGCGAGGCGTCGGAATCCATCGACCACGTGCATCCACTCAGCCGCGGCGGCCAGAGCATCACCGAGAACTGTGTGCCGGCCTGCCTGGGCTGCAACGGCCGCAAGGGGGACAGCGATGCGTTCGTCTGGTACCGGAGCCAGCCCTTCTACGACCCGCGCCGGGCGATGGCCCTGCGGGCCTGGACCGATGGTGATCTGCGCCTGGCGCTGCGGCTGCTCCAGTGGGTGGCCCCCGCCGAACCGGAGACGGCCACGGCCGCCGAAGCGGAGGTGACTCACCAGACGCGGCAGGCCTCCACCCCGTTGTGGCGGTGGCAGATGGCCTCCTGATCGAGGGGCTGCTCCGGCGCCAGCACCACGGCCCCCAGCATCAGCCCCACGGCCAGCAGCAGCGGAGCGAAGGCCCGCTGCCGGTGCGCCGGCGCCCGATGACCGCGGCCGGCAAGCGGCCGGGCGAGGGGGCGGGATGGCGCGAGGCCGACAGGGAGACTGGCACCGAACGACGAGGTGGTCACGGGATGGGGCAACGGACAGTGATACAGATGTACTGATGACGGAGGATTCTGTCAACCCGGAGGCCGACGCCATCGGGATCGACCACCCGGCCCTGCCCGCCGCCGCCGCCGCCATCGACCGGATGCTGGTGCTCGGCGGCGGCTACAGCGGCCGCCGCGTCGCCCTGGCGCTGGAGGCGGCCGGCGTGCCGGTGCTGCTCACCCATCGCCAGCCGGCCCCGTCGGGCGACGCCCGGGGCTGGCTGCACTTCGATCCCGACCAGGGGGCCCTGCCCAGCCAGGCCGACCTGGCCGGGGTCAGCCACGTGCTGGTGACGATCCCGCCCGATGCCGGCGGCCGCGATCCGGTGCTGGAGTCCCTCGAGACCCGGCTGCGTCAGCTGGCACCGGCCTGGGTGGGCTACCTCTCCACCACCGGGGTCTACGGCGACACCGGCGGCGCCTGGGTGGACGAGTCCAGCCCGACCCGGCCGCTGCTGGAGCGCAGCCAGGCCCGGCTGGCCTGCGAACAGGCCTGGCGCCGCAGCGGCCTGCCGGTGCAGCTGCTGCGGCTGCCCGCCATCTACGGCCCCGGCCGCAACCCGATGGTGAACCTGCGCAACGGCACGGCCCGGCTCATCCACAAGCCCGGCCAGGTGTTCTCGCGGGTGCACGTCGACGACATCGTCGGTGCGGTGCTGCACTGCATCGCCCTGTCCCCCGACGCCAGGCCCGACACCCTGATCCTGGCGGACACCTTCCCCTGCCCCTCCAGCGAGATCCTGGGCCTGGCCGCCCATCTGCTGGGCTGCCCGCTGCCGGAGGTGCAGCGCTACGAGGACGTGGCCGCGGCCATGGGTCCCATGGCCCGCAGCTTCTGGAGCGAGAATCGTCGGGCCAGCAGCCGGAGGCTCAGGGACGACCTCGGCTACCGCCTGCTCTACCCCACCTACCGGGAGGGCCTGTCGTCCTGCAGCGGCGACTTCTTCTGAGCGCCGAAGATCGATGGATCGATCAGGGAGGACAGCCCGGTGTCCTTGCCCATCTTTTCCCAGTCGACCACGACCCACTCATTGCGGAAGGCGAGCCCCCCTCCCAGCAGCAGCACACCCAGCACCAGCAAGCGGACCATGAACCGACCCCGACAGCCCCCGATGGCATGAAAACTACTGCGGATCGCCTCGTCATCGCCCTGGGGGATCCCGCCGGCATCGGCGCCGAGGTGACCCTCAAGGCCCTTGCCCGGCCACGGCCCACCGGCCAGGAGGTGGTGCTGGTGGGCTGCGGCCGCTGGCTGCGGGAGTGCCACCGCCAGCTGCTGGTCTGCAGCGACGCGCCCCTGGCCGACCCCGATGCGTTCCCCCTGGTGGACATCCCCCTGGAGCAGCCGGTGGTCCCGGGGATGAGCAGCCCCGCCGCCGGTGCGGCCAGCTTCGCCTGGCTGACCGAGGCCGTGGCGCTGGTGGGCGCCGGCGGCGGCCGGGCCCTGGTGACGGCACCGATCGCCAAGGCCAGCTGGCAGGCGGCGGGCCATGCCTACCCCGGCCAGACCGAGCGGCTGGCGGAACTCACCGGCGCCGCCGACGCCGGGATGCTGTTCACCGCCGTGGCCCCCGGCGGCGGCTGGCGACTCAACACGCTGCTGGCCACCACCCACATCCCCCTGGCCGAGGTGAGCGCCCGGCTCGGCCCTGAGCTGGTGCACCAACGGCTGGAGGCCCTGCTGGCCTTCTGCCGCCGCTTCCGCAGCCGGCCCCGGCTGGTGGTGGCGGGCCTGAATCCCCATGCGGGGGAGGGGGGCCACCTGGGGCGGGAGGAGCAGGACTGGCTGATTCCCACCCTGGAGCGCTGGCAGGACCAGCATCCGGAGGTGAGGCTGGAGGGGCCGGTGCCGCCGGACACCTGCTGGCTGGAGGCGGCGGCCGCCTGGAGGGGCCAGGCCGAAGGGGCGGACGGCTACCTGGCGCTGTACCACGACCAGGGGCTGATCCCGGTGAAGCTGCTGGCGTTCGATGCCGCCGTCAACACCACCCTGGGCCTGCCCTTCCTGCGCACCTCCCCCGACCACGGCACCGCCTTCGCGATCGCCGGCCGGGGCATCGCCAGGGCCGACAGCATGGCGGCGGCGATCCACACCGCCTGGGAGCTGGGTCAGCCCCCGGCGACGGTGGCGCTCAGCCCGCCTTGATCCGCATCAGCACCTGGCCGAATTCGACCGGGGTGCCGTTCTCCACCAGGATCTCCACCACCTCGCCGCTGAACTCGCACTCCAGCTCGTTCATCAGCTTCATCGCCTCAAGGATGCAGACGGGCTGGCCGGCGCTGATGCGGCTGCCCACCTCCACGAAGGGGGCCTCACCCGGGGCCGACGAGCGGTAGAAGGTGCCCACCATCGGCGCCGTGACGGCCTGCAGGTCACTACGCACCGAGGCGGCCGGGGGCGGGGGTGCTGAAGGGCCGGGGGCGGCGCCGACCGGGGCCGCGGGGGCAGGGGGCGGCGGCGGTGCTCCGGCCGGAGCCTGCACCATGGTGACCGTCGCCGGCGCGGGGGCCGGCAGGTTGCGGCGCACCTCCAGCCGGAAGTCGTCGCCTTCGAGCTTGAGTTCCTGGATGTCGCTGTCCCCGAGCAGGGCCAGCAGCTGGCGCAGTTGGTCGTGATCGAGCTGCATGGCGATCAGGACTCCCGGCCCAGATAGCTGTCGGTGCGGGTGTCGACCTTGATCTTCTCGCCGATCGTGATGAACAGGGGCACCATCACCTGGGCGCCGGTCTCGACGATGGCCGGCTTGGTGCCGCCGGTGGCGGTGTCACCCTTGACGCCGGGGTCGGTCTGGGTGACCTCGAGCACCACCGAATTGGGCAGCTCCACCTCCAGGGGTTTGCCGTTCCAGGAGACGACGCTCACCTCCATGCCTTCCTTGAGGTACTTGCGGCCGTCACCGATCTGCTTGGCGGTCAGGCGGGTCTCCTCGTAGGAGGCCATGTCCATGAAGACGTAGTCATCACCTTCCATGTAGGTGTGCTGGAGGGTCGACTTCTCCAGCTGGGCCTGGGGCATGGTTTCCCCGGCGCGGAAGGTCTTCTCGACCACGTTGCCGCTCTGGACGCCCTTGAGCTTGGTGCGGACGAAGGCCGAGCCCTTGCCTGGCTTGACGTGAAGGAATTCGACGACGCGCCAGACCTGGCCATCCAGCTCAATCGTTGTGCCGGTACGAAAGTCGTTGCTGGAGATCATTCCGGCGGATCGGATCGGGGGATTGTACGTCTGGCTACAGGCCCACCCGCGGACGGCGGCGGCGGAGGCCCGGGCCGGTTGTGCCAAAGTCCAGGCAGTCACAGGGGAAGCATGGACCGGCGACGCAGGCGCATCGGGTTCACCACCACGCTGGCCGCCCGGCTGGGGGCCGCCCTGACCTTCGTGCTGACCCTGCTGCTGGCGGTCCCCGCCGCCTGGGCCTACCTGCCCCAGGGCAACGCCGTCAGCGACCCCACCGCCCTGCTGCGCAACGCCCTGCCGATCGAGCAGCGCGACCTGCAGGCGCTGCAGCACCGCCTCGAGGACACCAGCGACGACCTGCGGGCCAAACGCTGGAGCAGCCTGACCGGCTCCGTGCGCCGGGCCGAGTCCCAGCTCGGCGGCAGCCGCGAGCGGATCCTGGCCAGCTTCGATCCCGCCGACCGGCCCACCGCCGAAGCCCTGCTCGCCGACACGGACGTGCGCCTGCAGGATCTGGCGGCCGCCGGCGAGGCCCAGGACCGGGACCGGTTCCTGGCGGCCCGCCGGGAGGCCCTGGCCGACATCGGCCGCGCCGAAGCCCTGCTGGTGGGGCCCTTCCCGTTCACGATTCCCGCCGAGTTCGACGCCCTGCCCCGACTGCTGGGCCGGGCCACCGTGCGGCTGACCACCACCAAGGGTGACCTGACCGCCGTGGTGGACGGCTACAACGCCCCCCTCACCGCCGGCGCCTTCGTGGACCTGGTGCAGCGGGGCTTCTACGACGGCCTGCCCTTCAACCGCGCCGAGGACTTCTACGTGCTGCAGACCGGCGATCCCGTCGGCCCGGCGACGGGCTTTGTGGATCCGGTCAGCAAGCAGGAGCGCCAGGTGCCCCTGGAGATCATGGTGCCCGGCCAGGAGGCCCCCTTCTACAACCAGACCTTCGAGGATCTGGGGATGTTCAAGGCCGAACCGGTGCTGCCCTTCGCCAGCAAGGGCACCCTGGGATGGGCCCACTCCGATGAGGCCCTGGGCGACGGCTCCTCCCAGTTCTTCCTGTTCCTGTTCGAACCCGAGCTCACCCCGGCGGGCCTCAACCTGATCGACGGGCGCTACGCCGCCTTCGGCTATGTGGTGGACGGCTTCGACGTGCTCGAGGAGCTCACCGCCGATGACGGCATCGTCCGGGCGTCGGTGGTCGAGGGGGCCGACAACCTGCGCCCCCATGCCTGAGGGGCCCACCCTGGCGCAGCTGGGGGAAACGGAGCTGATCCGGCGCCTCGGCGCCTTCGCCCCCCGGGGGCAGTTCGACGATGACGCCGCCCTGCTCGGACCGGACCTGCTGGGGGGACAGCCGGCGGGCGATCCGCCCCTGGTGCTGAACACCGACGTGCTGGTGGAGGACGTCCACTTCAGCGAGGCGACGATGGGCGCCGGCGACGTGGGCTGGCGGGCGGCGGCGGCCAACCTCTCCGATCTGGCGGCCATGGGCTGCCTCGGCGCCGTGGGCATCACCGTGGCCCTGGTGGCCCCGGGTCACACCCCCTGGGCCTGGGTGGAGGGGGCCTACGGCGGCATGGCGGAACTGCTGGGGGCCCACGGGGGCGTGCTGCTCGGGGGCGACTGCAGCGGCGGTCGCCAGCGCCTGCTGGCCGTCACCGCCCTGGGCCGGCTGCCGGCGGGGGGCGGTGCGATCCGCCGCGGGGACGGCAGGCCGGGCGATGCGCTGGTCAGCACCGGCGCCCATGGGCTCAGCCGCCTGGGCCTGGCCCTGCTGCAGGGCGAGGCGCTGCCGGCCCTGGCGCCGGCCAGCCGGGAGCGGGCGATCCGTGCCCACCGCAGGCCCGTGCCCCGGTTCGATGCGGTGGCGGCCCTGGGCGCCTGCCGTCCTGCGGCCCTGGACTGGCGGGTGGCCGGCTGCGACAGCAGTGACGGCCTGGCGGCCGCGGCCTCCTGCCTGGCCGTGGCCAGCGGCTGCACGGCCCTGTTATCCCGGAGCGATCTGCCCCTGGCGGCGGAGCTTGCCGGCCGGGCCCAGGCGGAGGACTGGTGCCTCTGGGGCGGGGAGGATTTCGAGCTGGTGCTGGCCCTGGAGCCGGCCTGGGCCGAGGCCCTGCTGCAGGGGCTGGCGGGTGCACGCCAGATCGGCCGGCTGGTGGAGCCGCAGGCCTGCGGGCCCCTGGGGTGGGCGGAGGGGGGAGGGCCTATCGCCCCCCCGACCGCCACCTTCCGGCATTTCGGCTGAGGGATTCAGCCAACGGGTTCAGCTGAGGACGGGCAGCCGGGTCACTTCCAGTTGCGGGCCACCACTTCGGCCAGATCGACGACGCGCTGGCTGTAGCCCCACTCGTTGTCGTACCAGGAGATCACTTTCACCATGGTGCCGTCCATCACCAGGGTGAGGTCGGCATCCACGATCGTGGATTCATCTGTGCCGGCGTGGTCGGTGGAGACCAGGGGCAGATCGCAGTATTTGATGATGCCCTTCATCCCGTTTTCGGAAGCGGACTTGAAGATGCTGTTCACCTCCTCCTTGGTGGTGGCGCGGCTCACCTCAAGCACCATGTCCACCACCGAGACATTGGGGGTGGGAACGCGCAGGGCGATGCCGTTGAGCTTGCCCTTCATCGGCGGGTACACCAAAGCCACCGCGGTGGCGGCACCGGTGCTGGTGGGCACGATGTTCACGGCGGCGGCGCGGGCGCGGCGCAGGTCGCGGTGGGAGGCATCGAGGATGCGCTGGTCACCGGTGTAGCTGTGGGTGGTGGTCATCATGCCCTTCACGATCCCGAGGGATTGGTCGAGCACCTTCACCAGCGGCGCCATGCAATTGGTGGTGCAGCTGGCATTGCTGATGATGTCGAAGTCTTCGTGGCGGTATTGATCAGCGTTGACGCCCACCACGAAGGTGCCCACACCCTCGCCCTTGCCCGGGGCGGTGATCAAAACCTTCTTGGCACCGGCCTCGATGTGCTTGCCGGCGCCCTTCTGGTCAATGAACACCCCGGTGGCCTCGATCACCAGATCCACGCCCCATTCCTTCCAGGGAAGGTTGAGGGGGTTGCGGTCGGAGAAGCACTTGATGTGCTTGCCGTTCACGACGATGGTGTCGTCGGTGTGGCTCACAACCGCATTGCGGATGTGGCCGAGCATCGTGTCGTACTGCAGCAGGTGAGCGTTGGTCTTCGGATCGGAGGTGTCGTTCAGGCCGACCACTTCGATGCCGGTGTTCTCACCGCGGCTCAGCCAGCAGCGCATGAAGTTCCGACCGATTCGGCCAAATCCATTGATCGCAACGCGCAAGGTCATGGCAGAAAGCGGTGGAACCCGCTAGCAAGGGGGGATTTTGGCTGCCGATCATACAGAAATGGGGTCCCGCTCTTTCCCGCAGCCACAGGCCCCGGATCAGACGGTCGGCAAAGCGCAGTATCCCGCAGAGGGGGGTGGGCCGATCTGCCGTTATTTTCGGCGAGGCCTGGAGTCCCCCTTGATCCCGAAGCTTGATCGCCGTCAGCCGCTCCATTTCATCGGGGCCGGGGGGATCGGCATGTCCGCCCTGGCTGGGATCCTGGCGGAGAGGGGCTTCCTGGTGAGCGGCTCCGACCCCCGTCCCAGTCCGGTGCTGGAGCGGCTGGGAGGCGCCGGCGTGCGGGTGTTCCAGGAGCAGACCGCCGCCACGATCACCGCGGTGCTCGCCAGCCTCGACGGGACGGTGGCGGATCCCCTGGTGGTGATCAGCTCGGCGGTGCCCGCCGCCAACGAGGAGCTGGCCGAGGCCCGGCGGCGCGGGCTGTCGATCGTGCACCGCTCCGACGTGCTGGCGGCCCTGATCAATGCCCAGCCCTCGATCGCGGTGGCCGGCAGCCACGGCAAGACCACCACCAGCACCCTGATCGCCACCCTCCTGGAGGCCGTCGGCGAGGATCCCACCGCCGTGATCGGGGGCATCGTGCCCGCCTTCGGCAGCAACGGCCGCCATGGCCAGGGCCGGCTGCTGGTGGCCGAGGCCGACGAGTCGGACGGCTCCCTGGTGAAGTTCCGGCCCCGGCTGGGGCTGCTCACCAACGTGGAGCTCGACCACACCGACCACTACCCGGACCTGGCCGCCCTGGTGGCCACCCTGCAGCACTTCGCCGGCGGCTGCACGACCCTGCTGGCCAACCGCGACTGCCCGGTGCTGCGCGAGCACTTCCAGGCCACCAGCTGGTGGTCGACCCGCAGCAGCGAAGGCGTCGACTTCGCCGCCATCCCCCTGGAGGAACGGGGCGACGGCACCCTGGCCACCTGGTACGAGCACGGGGAGGCGCTCGGCACCCTGGAGGTGCCCCTGCCCGGCCGCCACAACCTCAGCAACACCGTGGCCGCCATGGCGGCCTGCCGGCTCGAGGGCGTGCCCTTCGAGGACCTGCGCCGGGCGGTGGCGGGGCTGCGCCCCCCCGGACGCCGCTTCGACTGCCGCGGGCTCTGGCAGGACCGGGCGATCGTCGACGACTACGCCCACCATCCCAGCGAAGTGGCGGCCACGATCGCCATGGCCCGCCTGATGGTGGAGAGCGGCCGCAGCCCGCTGCCGCTGGTGCCCCGGCGGCTGGTGGCGGTGTTCCAGCCCCATCGCTACACCCGCACCGCCCAGTTCCTGGACGATTTCGCCGCCGCCCTGACCCAGGCCGACGCGGTGCTGCTGGCGCCCCTGTACGCGGCCGGCGAAGCCCCGATGGCGGGGATCTCCAGCCCGGCCCTGGCCGAGGCGGTGCGGGCCCTCGCTCCCGACCTGCCGGTGGCGGTGGCCGCCAGCATGGAGGCCCTGGCGGAGCTGGTGGCCGGTGGCACCGGCCCCGGCGACCTGGTGCTGGCGATGGGGGCCGGCGACGTCAACAGCCTCTGGGACCGCCTGGGGGCCCTCGACGAACGGGGTCGCCCCACCGCGCCGCTGGTGGCCTGAGGGGATGGCGACGGCCCCGCCCAGCCAGCCCCGGGCCGCGGTCGCCCTGCGGGACTACACCACCTGGAAGGTGGGCGGGCCGGCCGCCTGGTTCGCCGAACCCGCCGACCAGGGGGAGCTGATCGCCCATGCCGCCTGGGCGGCGGCCTCGGGCCTCCCCTTCCGCTGCATCGGCGCGGGCTCCAATCTGCTGATCGCCGACGGCGGCCTCGACGGCCTCACCCTCTGCAACCGGCGGCTGCAGGGCAGCCGCCTGGACCCGGGCGAGGGCTGGGTGGAGGCCGAGGCGGGCGAACCGATCCCCACCCTGGCCCGCAAGGCGGCCCGCAGCGGCCTGCAGGGACTGGAGTGGGCCGTGGGCATCCCCGGCACGGTGGGCGGCGCGGTGGTGATGAACGCCGGCGCCCAGGGGGGCTGCACCGCCGAGTGGCTGGTGTCGGTGCGGGTGCTGGATCCCCGCCGGCCCGACGCCCCCTTCGAACTGGACGCCGGCGATCTGGCCTTCGCCTACCGCCACAGCCGCCTGCAGGAGGAGCCGCTGCTGGTGCTCTCGGCCCGCTTCCGGCTGGAGCCCGGCCACGATCCGGCGGTGGTCACCGCCCGCACCAGCGCCAACCTGCAGAGCCGCACCAGCACCCAGCCGTACCAGCAACCCAGCTGCGGCAGCGTGTTCCGCAATCCCGAACCGCTCAAGGCCGGCCAGCTGATCGAATCCCTCGGCCTCAAGGGACTCGCCATCGGCGATGCCCAGGTGTCGCCGATCCACGCCAATTTCATCGTCAACACCGGGGCCGCCACCGCCGCCGACATCGACGCCCTGATCCGGCTGGTGCAGCAGCGGGTGCTGGAGAGCCGCGGGGTGCGGCTGCACCCGGAGGTCCAACGGCTGGGGTTCTAGCCTGACCCCATACGACGACCCCCTGGCATGGCCGGCTTCGGACTTCCCAATTTCGGACAGCTGACCGAGGCCTTCCGCAAGGCCCAGCAGATTCAGCAGGACGCCCACAAGCTCCAGGAGGAGCTCGACGCGATGGAACTGCAGGGCAGCGACCCCGAGGGCCGCGCCAGCGTCTGGCTCTCCGGCAATCAGCAGCCCCTGCGGGTCGAGCTGAGCCCCGAGCTGCTCGCCGAACCCGTCGAGACGGTCGAGGCGGCCGTGCTGGCGGCCCTCTGCAAGGCCTACGAGGTCTCCACCGGCACCATGCGCGAGCGCATGGAAACCCTCACCGGGGGTCTGGATCTGAATCTTCCCGGTCTGGGGAACTGAGGTCCCCCTCCAGCGCCGGCAGGTCCTGCTCCAGCCCCTGACGCCGGGTGCTGCGGGAGGAGCGACGCAGCTGGGGGTCGAGCAGCGGTTCGAGCCGGTCGCCCCGCTGACGCAGGCCCCGCTCCCCCTGGCGCCCCTGGCCGCCACGGGAACGGGCCGCGGCGGCCTCCAGCTCCTCGAGGCAGCGGCCATAGATCGCCTGGCGGTCCCAGCCGTCCCCCACGGCACAGCCGGGGTCGCCCAGGTGGCGGCAGTTGGCGAAACGGCAGGGGGTGGCTTGGAGGCGGGCCAGCAACTCCGGGAAGGCCGCCACCAGGCTCTGGGGGTCGGCGGGCAGGGCGGGGGTGTTGAAGCCGGGTGAATCGGCCACCAGGGCCCCTGGCGCCACGGAAAACAATTCGACATGCCGGGTCGTGTGGCGCCCCCGGCGCAGGCGCCCGGAGACCGCGGCGACGCGCAGCTCCAGGGCCGGGGCCAGGGCATTGAGCAGGCTGCTCTTGCCCACCCCGGAGGGGCCGCAGAGCACGGCGATGCCCGGCTCGGCCAGCTGGCCCCACAGCGCCTCCAGACCCTCGCCGCTGCGGGTCGAAACCGCCACGGTGTCGTAGCCCCAGCCCTCCAGCCGCCGGCACCAGGCCCCCACCTCGGCCGCCGGCAGCAGGTCGGCCTTGCTGAGCACCACCTGCACCGGCTGGCCCGTGGCCTCGGCGGTGATCAGGAACCGGGTCAGCTGCAGGGGGTCGAGGCCGGGTTCGGCCACGGCCACCACCACCACCACCCGGCTCACGTTGGCGACCGCCGGCCGCTCCAGCAGGCTGTGGCGGGGTTCAAGACCCACCACCGCCCCCCGCCGGGCCCGCCAGTCGACGGCCGCCACCGTCACCCGGTCGCCGACGCACACCTGCAGGCCGCTCTTGTCGAGGCGGGTGCGGCGGGTGCAGAGCAGGCAGCCGTCTCTCCAGGGCTCGGAGCCGTCGGTGCCGGGCTCACAGGGGCCATCGAGGCTCACCAGGCAGTAGTTGGCCTGCAGGGCCACCACCCGACCCGGCAGCGGCTCAGCCCCCATCCCGTCGCACCAGCAGCCGCACCCCGTCCCCGGGGGCGAAGGGCGACGGGTCGACCCGCTGCACCGTGTGACCCTCGTTCCGCAGACCCTCGCTCACCATCTGCTCCGGTTCCCCCCTGTCCAGATCGATCTGGAGCCAGCTCCCCGGCGGCAGGGGCTCCAGGGCCAGACGGGCCCGGATGAAATTGACCGGGCAGGGCGTTCCCCGCAGATCAAGGGCCGCCGGCGAGCCGCCCATGGCGCTCAACCGAACAGGCCGCCGAACAGGCCGCTCTTGTGGTGGTGGCGCTGGCCCTTGCTGGTGTGGTGTCCGGCCAGCTGCTCGAGCAGTTGCCGCTCCTCCCCGTTGAGCTTGGTGGGCAGCTGCACCTTGATGGTGAACTGGTGGTTGCCACGGGCCACCGGATTGCCGAGCCGGGGCACGCCCTTGCCCTGGAGGGTGATGACGGCCCCGGGCTGGGTGCCGGGGGGAATCTCCAGCGGCTCGTGGCCGTCGACGGTCTCGACCTCGATCGTGTCGCCCAGGATCGCCTGCAGGTAGTTGAGCGAAACCTCGGAATGGATCGTCACCCCGTCGCGGCGCAGATGGGGATGGGACTGGACGGTGAGGAAGACGTAGAGATCCCCGGCCGGCCCGCCCCGCTGGCCGGCGTTGCCCTCCTGGCCGACCCGCAGACGGGTGCCGGTGTCGACGCCGGCGGGGATGTTGATGCGCAGCTTCTTGCGCACCTGCTGCAGGCCCTGGCCGCCGCAGGCGTTGCAGGGATCGGCGATCACCTGGCCGGTGCCGTCGCAGGTGGGGCAGGGCGCCACCTGGGTGAAATTGCCGAAGGGGGTGCGGGTGGCCCGACGCACCTGGCCGGCGCCGCCGCAGGTGCCGCAGGTGGTGGGGCCGCTGCCCGCCTTGGCCCCGGAACCGCTGCAGGTGGTGCAGGTCTCGAGGTGGCGGATCTGGACATCCTTCTCGGCGCCGAAGACGGCCTCGCTGAAGCTGATGGTGAGATCCAGGCGCAGGTCGTCGCCCTGGCGGGGGCCGCGACGGCGTGCCCCGGCCGCGGCGCCACCGCCGGCCCCGCCGAAACCGCTGAAGAAGGTCTCGAAGAGGTCGGCGAAACCGCCCATGTCGCCCATGTCGGGCATGCCGCCGCCGCCCCCCAGGCCGGCCTCACCGAACTGGTCGTAGCGGGCCCGGGTCTGGGGATCGCTGAGCACCTCGTAAGCCCGGCCGATCTCCTTGAAGCGGTCCTCCGCGGCCGGATCCTTGTTGACGTCCGGGTGGTACTGGCGGGCCAGACGCCGATAGGCCTTCTTGAGGCTGTCGGCATCCACGTCCCGGCTGACACCGAGCAGGTCGTAGTAATCGGCCATCAGTCGGACGTCCCCTCGCTGGGAGGCGCCGATGCGGCCGGGCCGGGACCCATCGACACCTTGACCAGGGCATGCCGCAGGACGCGGCCATCGAGGTGGTAGCCCCGCTGCAGCTCCTCGATCACCACGTCCTCCGGATGCTCCTCACTGGGTTCCCGCAGCACGGCCTCGTGAAGCGAGGGATCGAAGGGTTCCCCCTCCACCCGCATCGGCGACACCCCGAGCTGCTTGAACACGTCGACCAGCTGTTTATAGAGGTTCTGATAACTGCGATGCAGGCTCTGGGCCTCCTCGCTCTGGGGGTTGAGCTGCTGCCGGGCCCGGTCGAAGTTGTCGACCACCGGCAGGATCTCCGTGAGGGTGGTGCAGGTGATGTGCAGGCGCTGATCCTCCTTGTCCCGGGTCTGGCGCTTGCGGAAGTTGTCGAAGTCGGCGGCGATGCGCATGTACTGGCCCTTGAGCGACTCGTTCTCGCTGCGCAGGGCCGCCAGCTCGGCCTCCAGCTGGCCAACGCGATCAGCGCCGGATGCAGCGGAGTCCGGAGTGGCGTCCGGGGCGGTGCCGGCGGTCTCCGAAGCTCCGGAAGCCTGGGCGGAGCCCGTGGGGTCGGTGCCGCCGTCGGGGTTCACCGGCAGGGTCTCGAGGAGCTCCTCCACCCGGGCCGCGTCGACCGCGCCCTCCCGGGGATCGATCCGTTCCTCATGGGGGGGAGTGATGTCGCCGGTCATGCGTTCTGGCAGGGATGTCAGATGCCGTTATGTTGAATGCCCAGGAGCCCCCTCCACAAGCGGTGGAAGCCCGCACCTCGGCCACGCTTCCAACACCCGGCTTCGCTTCCAAGCTTCGCTCCCGATCCTTCCCGTCGATGCCATCCGAAGGTCTCACCCAGCGCCCGCAGGTCACCGGTGCGGAGCACACCTCCCTCTTCCGGGATCTTGATCTGGGTCAGGCCGCCACCCCCCAGGGTCCGATCACGCCGGAAACCGAGGACCTCGAAGCCAGCAGCTCGGGCGAGGGGGTCTCACCGGTGATGAGCCTGGTGGACCGGATCCTGATCGAGTCGCTCACCAGCGGCGCCAGCGACATCCACGTGGAGCCCCAGGAGGACGGCCTGCTGGTCCGCTTCCGCCAGGACGGCGTGCTGCGCAGCATCGACAAGCTTCCCCGCACCCTGATCCCTGCGGTCACCTCCCGCTTCAAGATCATGGCCGACCTGGACATCGCCGAACGGCGGATGCCCCAGGACGGCCGGATCCGCCGCAACTTCCGCGGCCGCACCATGGACTTCCGGGTCAGCACCCTGCCAGGCCGCTACGGCGAGAAGGTGGTGCTGCGACTGCTCGACAGCGGCGCCACCCAGCTGGGCCTCGACACCCTGATCACCGACGAGGAAGCCAGGTCCACCCTGCGGGACATCGGTTCCAAGCCCTTCGGCATGATCCTGGTCACCGGCCCGACGGGCTCCGGCAAGTCGACCACGCTCTACGCCCTGCTCTCGGAGCGCAACGACCCCACGATCAACATCTCCACGGTGGAGGATCCGATCGAATACGCCCTCCCCGGCATCACCCAGACCCAGGTGAACCGCGAGAAGGGATTCGATTTCAGCTCCGCCCTGCGCGCCTTCATGCGGCAGGACCCGGACGTGCTGCTGGTGGGCGAGACCCGCGACCTGGAGACGGCCCGCACCGCCATCGAGGCGGCCCTGACGGGCCACCTGGTGCTCACCACCCTGCACTGCAACGACGCTGCCAGCGCCTTCGCCCGGCTCGACGAGATGGGGATGGAGCCCTTCCTGGTCAGCGCGTCGCTGCTGGGGGTGGTGTCCCAGCGCCTGCTGCGCCGCCTGTGCAGCGAATGCCGGATCCCCTACCACCCCAACCACAGCGAACTGGCCCGGTTCGGCCTGGTGGCCTCCGACGAGACCGAGATCTCCTTCTACCGCGCCAACACGGTGCTGCCGGGCTCGGAGGGCTGCTGCAGCGCCTGCCAGGGGCGGGGCTACAAGGGCCGGGTGGGGGTCTACGAGATCCTGCGCATGAACGAGACCCTCTCCGCCGCCGTGGCCAAGCGGGCGACGACCGAGGAGCTGCGGCGTCTGGCCCTGGAGAGCGGCATGAAGACCCTGCTCGGCTACGGCCTCGATCTGGTGCGGGAGGGGCTGACCACCCTGGAGGAGGTGGAGCGCATGCTGCTCACCGACACGGGCCTGGAATCGGAGCGGCGCGCCCGGGCCCTGAGCACCCTCACCTGCCGCAGCTGCGGGGCCGGCCTTGAGGACGAATGGTTGGAATGTCCCTACTGTCTGTGCGTTCGGAGCTGAGCAGGATGGATCTCCTCATCGAAGACCTGATGCAGGAACTGGTCAAGGCCGGTGGCAGCGACCTGCACCTGTCCGCGGGCAATCCCCCCTACGGCCGTTTCAGCGGCCAGCTGCGGCCGATCATCCAGGACACCCAGCTCACCGAGGAGAGCTGCAACCGTCTGATCTTCTCCCTGCTCAACAACGCCCAGCGCAAGAACCTGGAGCAGAACTGGGAACTGGATTGCTCCTACGGCCTCAAGGGCGTGGCCCGGTTCCGGATCAACGTCTACCGCCAGCGGGGCACCTACGCGGCCTGCCTGCGGGCGCTCGGCAACTCCATCCCCAGCCTCGAGAAACTCGGCCTGCCCCCGATCGTCGAGGAGATCAGCAGCAAGCCCAAGGGTCTGGTCCTGGTCACCGGACCGACGGGCTCCGGCAAGACCACCACCCTGGCCGCGCTGATCGAGCACATCAACGCCACCCGTTCGGAGCACATTCTCACCATCGAGGATCCGATCGAGTTCACCTACAGGAACGACAAGTCGATCATTCACCAGCGGGAACTCAATGAAGACACCCGCAGCTTCTCCAACGCCCTGCGGGCAGCCCTGCGGGAAGATCCCGATGTGATCCTGGTGGGGGAACTGCTCGACCTGGAGACGATCCAGCTGGCGATCACCGCCGCTGAGACCGGCCACCTCGTCTTCGGCACCCTGCACACCAGCTCCGCCGGCCAGACCGTCGACCGCATGGTGGATGTGTTCCCGGCCGGCCAGCAGACCCAGATCCGGGTGCAGCTGAGCGGCAGTCTGCTGGCGGTCTTCTCCCAGACCCTCTGCAAGAGCGCCGAACCCACCGGCAACGGGGCCTTCGGCCGGGTGATGGCCCAGGAGATCATGATCAACACCCCCGCCATCGCCAACCTGATCCGGGAAGGCAAGAGCTCCCAGCTCTATTCCCAGATCCAGACCGGCGCCAGCCAGGGCATGCAGACCCTCGAGCGGGCACTCGCCAACCTGGTGGAGGAGGGCAGGGTCACCCGTGAGGAGGCGCTGCTGAAGACCACCAAGCCTGAAGAGCTCGTCCGACTGCTCGATCGCTGAGGAATGCCATGACCGCCTTCGTCGTCACCTACACCACCAAGTCCGGCCAGCGCCGGGAGATGACGCTGAACGCCGACAACCCCTCCGTCGCCCGGCGGGAGCTGCGCCGCCGCGGCATCCTGGCCAACACCCTGGTGCGCAAGGAGACCCCCAAGGTCCCCCAGGCCGCGGCCGTCAAGAAGACGCCCTCCTCCTTCAGCGGCCTGTCCGACCTGCTCGAGGGGCCTGTGACCATCCGGGACAAGGCCCTGTTCGCCAACAAGCTCTCCGCCCTGGTGGATGCGGGCGTGCCGATCCTGCGCAGCCTCGACCTGATGCGGGTCCAGCAGCGCTCCAACAAGATGCGCCTGGCCCTGGCCGGCATGACCCAGGACGTCAACCAGGGCGACAGCCTGGGCAACGCCATGCGCCGCTGGCCGAAGGTGTTCGACAACCTCAGCATCGCCCTGGTGGAGGCGGGTGAGGCCGGTGGCGTCCTGGACGACACCCTCAAACGCCTGGCCAAGCTGCTGGAGGACAACGCCAAGCTCCAGAACCAGATCAAAGGGGCGATGAGCTATCCGGTCACGGTGCTGGTGATCGCCATCGCCGTGTTCCTGGGCATGACGATCTTCCTGATCCCCACCTTCTCGAGCGTCTTCGAACAGCTGGGGGCGGAATTGCCCCTGTTCACCCAGTTGATGCTCAACCTGAGTGAGTTCCTGCGCTCCTGGAAGGCCCTGATCCTGCTGGCGGGCCTGGTCGGCTTCGCCTTCTGGGTGGTGTCCACCTACAACACACCGATGGGCCGCCGCCAGATCGACGGCCTGCTGCTGAAGCTGCCCCTGTTCGGAGAACTGCTGCAGAAATCGGCCAGTGCCCAGTTCTGCCGCACCCTGAGTTCCCTCTCCAAGGCGGGAGTTCCGATTCTTCTTTCGCTGGAGATCGTGAGAGAAACCGCCACCAATTCAGTGATCTCCGATGCCATCATCTCCTCCAAGAATGAGGTGAGCGAGGGCATGCCTTTGAGCGCGGCCCTACGGCTGAAGAACGTGTTTCCCGAGATGTGCGTCAACATGCTCGCCATCGGTGAGGAAACCGGCGAAATGGACGCCATGCTCTCCAAAGTGGCCGACTTCTACGAAGACGAAGTCAGCACGATGGTGAAGGCCATGACCTCCATGCTGGAGCCGGCGATGATCGTGCTGGTGGGCATCATCGTGGGATCGGTGCTGCTGGCCATGTATCTGCCGATGTTCTCGATCTACGAGCACGTGCGCTGAGCCGCCAGGGCCTGGCCCGCCAGCCAGCCCGAACTCCAGCAGTGCTGGAAGTTGAAGCCGCCGGTCACCCCGTCCACGTCCAGCAGCTCCCCCACCAGGAACAGGCCCGGTTGCAGGCGGCTCTCCATCGTGGCCAGGTTGACCTCCGCCAGGGGGATGCCGCCGGCGGTGACGAACTCCTCGCCGAACGGGCCGCGGCCGGAGACCCGGTACCGGCTGTCCCTCAGGGCCGTGACCAGGGCCTGCTCATGGCGGCGGGGGAGATCGGCCCAGCGCAGGCTGGCGTCGACCCCGACCAGGGCCAGCAGGTGCAGCCAGAGGCGGCGGCTGAGGTCGGGCCAGGGCCGCCAGTTGCCGAGCTGACGCCGGGCCTGCTCGCGCCGCGCCGCGGCGAACCAGCCCTCCAGCTCCGCCGGCTTGCGGCCGCCGGTCCAGTCGACCCGGAGCTCGGCCCGGTAGCGGCGCTCCCGCAGGGCCCGGGCGGCGAAGGCCGTGAGCCGCAGGGTGGCCGGCCCGCTGAGGCCCCAGTGGGTGATCAGCACGGGCCCCCGCTGCCGCTGGGGCTTGGTGGCGGCGGGAGGGGCCGTGGCGGTGTCCGCCAGGGGCGTCAGCAGCAGCTCCAGCTGCACCGGGTCCATCGCCACCCCGGCCAGGGCCAGCAGGGGGTGGTCGGCCAGGGTGAGGGTGAACAGGGAGGGCACCGGCGCCACCAGGCCATGGCCAAGGGAGGCGGCGATGCGGTGGCCGCTCGGGTGGCTGCCCGTCGCCAGCACGAGGCGATCGGCGAGCAGCTCGGCCCCTGAGCGCAGCCGCAGCCGGAACCCGCCGCCGGGCAGGGCCTCCGCCGCCTGCCCCGCCTCGGCCGTGTGCACCGCCACCCCGGCGGCGGTCGCCGCCCGGCGCAGGGTGTCGATCACCGAGGAGGAACGGTTGGAGCGGGGGAACAGCCGCCCGTCGGGCTCCTCCACCAGCTGCAGGCCATGGGCCTGGAACCAGGCCACCGTGTCGCCGGGGGCGAAGCGCGAGAAGGGGCCCCGCAGGGCCTTGCCGCCGCGGGGGTAGTGATCCACCAGCAGCCGCGGATCCCAGCAGGCGTGGGTGACGTTGCAGCGGCCGCCGCCGCTGATCAGCACCTTGTGCAGGGGCTCGGGGGTGGACTCCAGCAGCAGCACCCCCCCGGACAGGTGGCCGGCGGCCGCTTCGGCGGCGGCGATGGCGGCCATGAAGCCCGCCGGGCCCCCTCCCACCACCACCACGGAGGCACGGCTGGGCAGCATGGGGCGATGGAGCACAACTACCGCTTCAGTGTGGCGCCCATGCTGGACTGCACCGATCGGCACTTCCGGGTGCTGATGCGGCAGGTCAGCCGGCACTGCCTGCTCTACTCCGAAATGGTGGTGGCCCGGGCGCTGCACCACATCGCCCAGGGCGGCTCCCCCTCCCGCATGGGGGAGCGGCAGCAGCGGCTGGAGCGGCTGCTGGGGTTCGATCCGGGCGAACACCCCCTGGCCCTGCAGCTGGGCGGCGACGACCCGGAGCTGCTGGCGGAGGCCGCCCGAATGGGGGCCGACTGGGGCTACGACGAGATCAACCTCAACGTCGGCTGCCCGAGCGAAAAGGTGCAGCAGGGCCGCTTCGGGGCCTGCCTGATGGCGGAGCCGGAGCGGGTGGCCCGCTGCGTGGCGGCGATGGCGGCGGCCACGCCCCTGCCGGTGACGGTGAAGCACCGCATCGGCATCGACGACCGGGACTCCTACGAGGAACTGCTGGCCTTCGTCGACAGCCTGGCGGCGGCCGGCGCCGCCCGCTTCGCCGTCCACGCCCGCAAGGCCTGGCTGAACGGCCTCGATCCGAAGCAGAACCGCACCGTGCCGCCCCTGCGCTGGGACCTGGTGCACCGCCTCAAACGGGAGCGGCCGCAGCTGACGATCGAACTGAACGGCGGCCTGGAGGACCTGGGCCCCTGCCAGGAGCAGCTGGCCCTGGTGGACGGGGTGATGGTGGGGCGGGCCGCCTACGCCCATCCCCTGCGCTGGGCGGGGGTGGACCGGCAGATCTTCGGGGATGGTGGCGCCGAGGAGGCCCGGGCCTCGACGGTGGTGCGGGGGGTGCTGCCCCACGCTGAGCGCTGGTGCGCCTCGGGGGGACGGCTGTGGCCGATCGCCCGGCACCTGGTGCAGGTGGTGGAGGGGGTCAGCGGGGCGCGCGGCTGGCGCGGCTGGCTGACCCGGGAGGCCGGCCAGGCGGGGGCGGGCCCCGCCGTGCTGGAGGCCGCCGCCCGCCAGCTGGAGGAACGGGGCCTGTAAGGCGGCTCAGACCTCGGCGCCGCCGTAGTCGCCGCCGCCGTACTCACCACCGCCACCACCGCTGCGGCGCCGGCGGGAGCGACCCGCCTCGAAGGCATCGGGGGCAGCACCGCCGCCACCAGCTCCAGCGCCGCCGTAGCTGCGGTCCTCCCAGCCCTTGGCCCCGGAACCGCGGTCGGCGCCGTAGCCGCCGCCACCGCCGCCATATCCACCGCCACCTCCGTAGCCACCACCCCCGCCGCCATAGCCGCCACCGCCACCACCGCCGTAGCCGCCACCGCCGCGGCGAGGACCGCCGCCGCCGCCACCACCGCCGCTGCGGGGTTCCGCCTTGTTGATGCGCAGGGGACGTCCCATCAGCTCAGCGCCCTGCAGGGCATCGATGGCCTTGGTCTCGGTGTCGGCATCGGCCATCTCGATGAAGGCGAAGCCACGCTTGCGGCCGGTGTCGCGCTCCAGGGGCAGGGAGCAGTTGACCACTTCGCCGAAGGGCGCGAACAGTTCAGCCACGTCTTCCTGCTCGGCGCGGAAGGGAAGATTGCCGACGAAAATACTCACTGACCGATGAGGGGGAACCGATGGGGCGCGCGGGCGCCCGAGACCCCCCAAGATTAGACGTAGACACGCGATTCCAACGCCCGCCGGGGGAGCTCAGGGGGTGCGATCGAGGCGCTGCCGCGCCAGGGCCAGCTGCTCGGCCACCCGCTCGAAGCCCGTGCCGCCCTCACTGCGGCGGGCCGCCACCACCTGCCGCGGGGCAATCGCCTGGTGGATGTCCGCCTCGAAGGCGGGATGGAGCTGCTGCCAGCGCTCCAGGGGCAGATCCGCCAGCAGCCGCTGCTCCAGCAGGCAGGCCTTCACCAGCCCACCGACCAACTGGTAGGCCTCCCGGAACGGCACACCCCGGGCCACCAGATAGTCGGCCACATCGGTGGCGTTCGAGTAATCGGCGGCCACGGCGGCCTCCAGCCGGGCGGGGCGGAAGTCGAGCCCCTCCTCGAACAGCACGGCCATCGCCTCCAGGCAGTCGAGGCAGGTGCGCACGCCGTCGAAGAGGGCTTCCTTGTCCTCCTGGAAGTCCTTGTTGTAGGCGAGGGGCAGGCCCTTGATCATCGTCAGCAGCCCCATCAGATGGCCGAAGACCCGGCCGCTCTTGCCGCGCACCAGTTCGGGCACATCGGGATTCTTCTTCTGGGGCATCAGGCTGCTGCCGGTGGCGCAGCGGTCGGTGAGCCCCACGAAGGCGAACTCCTCGCTGGCCCAGAGGATCACCTCCTCCGCCAGGCGGCTGAGGTGGGCCATCACCAGGGACAGGGCCGCCATCGTCTCGACGGCGAAGTCCCGGTCGCTCACCGCATCGAGGCTGTTGGCGTAGATCGCCTCGAAGCCCAGCTCGGCGGCGGTCTGGCGGCGATCGATCGGCACCGGCGTCCCCGCCAGGGCCGCCGCCCCGAGCGGGCAGATGTTGACGCGGCGGCGCACGTCAGCCAGGCGCTGGCGGTCGCGCTCGGCCATCTCCACGTAGGCGAGCAGGTGGTGGGCCAGGCAGACCGGCTGGGCCCGCTGCAGGTGGGTATAGCCGGGGATCAGGGTGTCGGGGTGGGCCTCGGCCCTCGCCAGCAGGGCCCGCTCGAAGCGCACCAGGGCGGCGTCGATGGCATCGATGCGGCGCCGCAGCCAGAGGCGCAGGTCGGTGCCCACCTGGTCGTTGCGGCTGCGGCCGGTGTGCAGCTTCTTGCCGAGGGGGCCGAGGAGCTCGATCAGGCGCCGCTCGACGGCGAAATGGACGTCCTCCGCCTCCAGGCCCGGCCTGAACTGCCCGGCGGCCGCCTCGGCCCGGATCTCTTCGAGCCCTTCGATCAGGCGCTCCGCCTCCGGCTCACTGATCACCCCGCAGCGGCCCAGCATGCGGGCGTGGGCGACGGAGCCGTCGAGATCCTCCTGGAGCAGGGCGATGTCGAAACCGATCGAGGCGTTGAACCGCTCAATCGCCGGATGCAGGCCCTGCTCGAAGCGATCGCTCCAGGTGGTGGGGGAGGGGTCGGCGACCATCAGGGCATTCCGCTCAGCCCCTCAGCTTGCCATTCGTCTCAGGTGGGGGGCAGGGAGGGCAGCACCACCCCGTCCCGCACCTTCAGCACCACCATCGAGGCGTCGTCCTCGAGGCGGCGGTCGCTGCCGACGAAACGGTCGAGGCGATCGAACAGCCGATCCAGGATCGCCTGGGCCTCGTGGGCGGCCCGGCAGGCGCCCTGGAAGGCCTTCAGCAGCCGCTCCTCGTCGAAGCGCTCGCCGCTGAAGCCGCTGGCCTCGGTGACGCCATCGGTGTAGTACAGGATCACGTCGCCGGGCTCCAGCTGCAGCTCGCCGCAGCCGTACTCGGCCTCGCTCTGCAGGCCGATCAGCAGGCCGGGGGTGTCGAGCCGCTCCACCCGGCCCGACTGGCGCCGCCAGACCAGGGGCGGGTTGTGGGCCGCGTTGGCGTAGCGCAGCAGGCGGGTGCGGGGGTCGTAGTCGGAATAGAAGAGGGTGACGAAGCGGTGCGAGTGGGCCAGGTCCTCCTGGGCCAGCTGGTTGAGGTCGTGGAGGATGCGGTCGGGGGGCAGTCCGCTGAGCACCTCGGCCCGCAGCATGCCCCGCAGCAGGGTCATCAGCAGGCCGGCCGGCACCCCCTTGCCCATGACATCGCCCATCACCAGCGCCCAGGGGGCCTGCTCGCGCCGGTGGCCGCTGAGCTGGGGCTGGGTGGGGATGAAGTCGTAGTAGTCGCCGCCCACCTGGAAGGCGGGGCGGCAGAGGGCCGCCAGCTCGACGCCGTCGATCACGGGGCAGTGGTCGGGCAGCAGCTGGGACTGGACCTCGGCGCCGATGCTCAGCTGGCGGTCGAGCCGCTCATGGCGGCGCCGGTCCTGCTGCAGCACCTCGTTCTCCAGCGCCACACCGGTGAGGTCGGCCACCAGCTGCAGGTGCCGGCGGCGCACGTCGCTCCAGCTGTAGCCGCGCCGGTCGCTGAACACGTAGAGCCGGCCCCGCTGGCGACTGCGGGCCACCACGGAGGTGGCGAACACCTGGTGGGCGCCGAGCAGGCGCTGGATCAGGGGGTCGAGCAGCACCGCGACGGCCTCGTCGCCCTCCTGGTTCTGGAGCTGCCCATCGGGCAGGGCGGCCAGCTGGCGCAGCACCTCGGCGCTGCGCTCGCCAGGGGTGGCCTGGAGCTGCTCGCGCCAGAGGCGGCCATCGGCGTGGAACACCACGAGCAGGCTGCCCTCCGCCTCCACCAGGCGCGCGGCCACCAGGGGCACCAGCTCGAGGAAGCGCTTGAGGTTGGTGTAGCTGCGCAGGGCGAAGGAGAGGGAGGCCAGCAGCTCCAGGTTGCGGCGCTGCTCACGGCCGAGGCTGTCGAGCAGCTGGCGCAGCGAAGCCGCCACGGAGAGCCCCTGACCGGGACGGGACGCCGTGGTGGGGGTGGGATGGGGCTGCGGAGGCGGCAGGCTGCTCACCGAGCGGCCGCAAAGGACACGCAAGGTAGCAGCGGCAGGCTGGCGCAGGAGGCGGGCAGGGCCTCAGGAGGCGAGCAGGGCCTCGACGAACTCGAAGCTGTTGAAGGGCCGCAGGTCGCGGATGCCCTCGCCGGCACCGATGAAGCGGATCGGCAGCCCCGCCTCGGAGGCCACCGCCAGGGCGACGCCGCCGCGGGCGCTGCCGTCCAGCTTGGTGAGCACCACTCCGGTGAGACCGGCGGCACTGGCGAAGGCCATGGCCTGGCGCAGGCCGTTCTGGCCCTGGCTGGCATCGAGCACCAGCAGCGATTCCACCGCCGCCTCCGGCGCCAGCTTGGTGATCGTGCGCCGCACCTTGCCCAGCTCCTCCATCAGGTTGTGCTTGGTCTGCAGCCGGCCGGCCGTGTCCACCAGCACCAGTTCGGTGCCCTTGGAGCGGGCGGCGCCGATGGCGTCGTAGACGACGGCCGCCGGATCGGCGTTGGAACTGGGATTGGCGACCACGGCCACGCCGCTGCGCTCCCCCCAGACGCTCACCTGCTGCACCGCGGCGGCCCGGAAGGTGTCGGCGGCGGCGATCAGGCAGCTGTAGCCGCTGCGCACCGCCAGGTTGGCCAGCTTGCCGAGGGTGGTGGTCTTGCCGACCCCGTTGACGCCGACGAGCAGCCAGACGTTGAGCCGATCGCGCTGGGGGGCCAGCAGGGCCGTGCCGCCGGCGCGGATCGGCTCGTCCAGCAGGCCGCGCAGCTGCTCCTTGAGGAAGCGGAGGCCTTCGGCCGGGTCGACCACCTCCTCGTTGAGGCGGCGGCGCAGGGCTTCCAGCACCTGGTCGGTGGCCTTCACGCCCACGTCGGCGCGCAGCAGGGTGGACTCGAGGTCGTCGAGAACGGCCGGGGTGAGGGGATCGTCGCCCAGGTTCTCCAGCAGCTGGGTGACAAACCCCTTGCGGGTCTTCTCGAGGCCGCGACGCAGCCTGCCCAGCCAGTCGATCTCCTCCAGCGAGACGTCTTCAACGCTGCGTCCCTGGGCCGCCAGCACCTCCGCCGACCAGGTGAAGGTGTCATCGAAGGCGCCGAGGCTGGGGTCGGCCCGATCGGCGTCCGCTGCCGCGGGGGTGGCCGCAGGGGTGGCGGCGGCCGGTGCTGCTGCCGGGGCAGGCTCGGCGGGGGCGGTGATCTCCTGGAGGCGCTGCTGACGCTGGGCGGCGGCCTGCTCCAGCAGGGACAGGCCGGTCGCCATGGGCGGGGCGGCGGGTGTGGGCTCGGGCTCGGGCTCGGGTTGGGTGGCCGCTGGCGGCTCGGGAGCGGCTTCGGGAGCGGGGGATGCCTGGGCTGCCGGGGCCGGTGCGGGGGAAGGTGCGGGCGCTGCGGCCTGGCTGGCGGCCTCCTGCTGGGCTTTCAGCCGGGCATAGGCCTGGCGGGCCCAGGCCAGGGCGTCCTCGTCGACCCCGGGGCCGGCGGGGGCGGCGGGGGCCGGTGCGGCGACAGCAGGCGCAGCAGCGGCATCAGCCGGCGCAGCCTCGGACGGGGGCACGGCCACCGGGGCCGTCGCTTCGGGCACGGCCGGAGCCACCGCGCCCTCAAGCTCTTGCGGGGACTCGGGCACCGGCTCCGGCGAGGGCGCAGGTGTGGGTGCAGGTGTCGGTGCGGGGGCGGGCGCCGGGGCGGGCTGGGCCAGGGCCCGTTTGAACCAATCGAAGACCATCGCGTTCCTGATCAGACCCGGGCGGCGGTGAAGCGCCGCAGCACGCCGTTGATCATGCGTCGCCCCTGCTCGTCGCTGTAGCGGTTGGCCAGCTCCACCGCCTCATTGCAGGCCACGGCGGCGGGGGTGCCGAAATCCTCCAGATCCACCACCGCCAGCCGCAGGATGTCCCGGTCGACCCGGGGCAGGCGGGTGAGGCGCCAGCCCTCCATCACCGCATCGATGCGGCCGTCGAGGGCTTCGCGGTCGCGCAGCACCGCCCGGATGCGGCCGATGGCGTCGCGCTGCACCGCCTCCTGGTCGGCCAGCAGCAGCAGGCGCGGCAGCTCCAGGCTGGCGGAGAGACGGTTGAGGGCGTGCTCGGCGTGGGTGAGGCCCTCCTGCAGGTGGCGCCGCACCGTCGGCAACTGCTTCTCCCCCTGGTCCTGCAGCTCGCTGTCGAGCAGCCGCTGCTGGGCCTGCTGGAGATCCTCGGCGGAACGGTCGAGGGCCTCACGCACGTGCTGGCTGAGGCTGGTGACGGCCTGCTGCAGCAGCAGATCGAAGGAGCCGGAGGGGGCCTCGGCGCCGCTGCCGCGGTCGCTGACCTGACCCAGCATCAGCAGGGCCAGTTCACGGGCAAGGGTGCGACTCTGCATCAGGAGGGTTGGGGGGCGCGCAGCTGGGCCAGCAGGCTGGCGAAGCTGCGGTTGGAGGTGGGTTCCCGCTCGTCGGGGCTGACGATGCCGGCGGAGATGATCGTGCGGAAGGCATCCTCGACGCTCAGCTCGATGTCCTTGACCAGACGCTCGGGCACCACCGCATACCAACCGGTGGTGGGGTTGGGGGCGGTGGGAATGAAGACACTGAGCATGGTCTCGCCGAAATCGGCCTGGATGGCCGTGCCCAGCACCCCGGTGACGAAGCCGACGGCATAGAGCCCCTCGCGGGGGTATTCGACCAGCACCACCCGCCGGAAGCGGGCGGAATTGCCCTGGAGGAAGGTTTCCAGCAGCTGCTTGAGGGTCTTGTAGACGGAGCCCGCCAGGGGGATGCGCAGCAGGGTGCCCTCACCGAACTCCAGCAGCCAGCGGCCGACGATGTTGCGGGCCATCAGACCGATCAACAGGATGCCGAGGAGCGGCACCAGCAGCCCCACCCCCAGGTTGATCAGGTCCTGGAGGAGGGGGTTGAGGGTGTTGAACGGGTTGAACTGCTTGGGGATCGACGTCAGGAAGGCCAGAACGAAGCGGCTCACCGTGGTGGCAAGCCAGATCGTGGTGGCCAGCGGAATGACCACCAGCAGACCGGCGATCAGATCGTTCTTGAGATCCTGCTGCAGCCTGTTGCCCAGGGGCTGATCGGAACTGGGACTACTGGATGGGACCAATGGATGGGGTCCGGAGGGGCGAAACCCTAACGGTAACGATCCACGGGGGTCTTACAGGACACTGCCGAGGCAAAGGATCGTGAAGGCGATGATCAGGACAACCGCGCCGAGGGATCCGCCGTAGCGGCGCTGGCTCAGGGTGACCTTGCTGGTCTGCTCGGTCTGCTTGAACTGGGTCTCGAGCTGGTCGAGCTGGCGATCGACGAAAGCCCGGGCCGACTGGGTCTTCTGCTCCTCGGTGGCGCCCGGGGGGACCTGGCCGGTGGATTCGGCCTGCTTGATCAGCTGCTGGAGCAGGGCGGGATCCTTGCTCTGCTGGCGGGCCATCTCCAGCTGGCCGCGCTTGGCGGCGAGCTGCTGGTCGGCCTGCTGCTGCATCTGCTGGTCACCGCCGAAGGCGATCGGCAGCGAAGCGGTCAGCAGCACGGCCAGCAGACCGCTGATGATGCAGACGGTCCAGAGGACGGGGGTGCGCTCCTCCGACGAGTCTTCCAGGCGGGAGGAGAGGTACATGAGCAGCAGCCCGATCAGACCCATCGGGGCCTGGCCGATCAGTCGCTCCACCACCAGCTGGCGGAAGGCCTCCTCCTGCCAGTCCCAGAGGGTGAGCACGGCGACCAGCTGCAGGACGAGCAGCACCACCAGGGTGATGCCCATCCAGCGCAGCAGGGGACTGAAGCGGGAGGAGGAAACGGCAGCCACTCAATGGAGGTCGGATTCGTGGGACTCTACCGGCAGCCCTTGAGCACGCCTTCGTCCCTTAGCGCAGTGGCGGCGGCACTGCGGGCCAGGGCCGAGGGGCTCGGCTTCGCGCCGGTGGGGCTGGCGGCGGTGCCGGGAGGCCCGCGGCTGCCGCTGCGCACGGCCGCCCTGGAGCGGTGGCTGGCGGCGGGCCACCAGGCGGGGATGGGCTGGATGGAGGATCCCCGCCGCCGCCGGATCGAGGCGCTTCTGCCGGGGGTCCGCAGCATCCTTGCTGTGGGCTGGAACTACCACGTGGCCCGGGAGCGCGCGCCGGGCAGCCTGCGGGTGGCCCGCTACGGCTGGGGCCGCGATTACCACCGGGTGATCGACGGCCGCCTGCGGCAGCTGGGGCGCTGGCTGGAGGAGGTCGCACCGGGCACCACCTGGCGCGCCTGCGTCGACAGCGCCCCCCTGCTCGACAAGGCCTGGGCGGAGGAGGCGGGCCTGGGCTGGATCGGCAAGAACGGCAACCTGATCCATCGCCGCCGGGGCTCCTGGATGCTGCTGGGCCACCTGCTCACCAGCCTCGATCTGCCCCCCGACCGCCCGGCCGAGCCCCTGTGCGGCGCCTGCACGGCCTGCATCGACGCCTGCCCCACCGGCGCCCTCGACGAGCCGTTCGTGGTGGATGCCCGCCGCTGCCTCGCTTACCACACGATCGAGAACCGCGACGAGGCGCTGCCGGCGGCGATCGCCGGGCGGCTGGAGGGCTGGGTGGCCGGCTGCGACATCTGCCAGGAGGTCTGCCCCTGGAACCAGCGGCCCCTGCCCGTCGCCACCGACAGCGACGTGCAGCCGCGCCCGTGGCTGCTGGATCTGCGCGGCGCAGAGGCCCTGGGCTGGAGCGACGAAGACTGGGACGAACGGCTGCGGGCCTCGGCCCTGCGGCGGATCCGCCCGGCCATGTGGCGGCGCAACATCCGGGCGGCCCTGACGGGCAGTTGGGGACAACGGGGGACGGCTCCCTAGGCTGGTGAGATTCGGGGTGATTCCGTGGGCCGGCGGTTCTGGCGACTGTTCTCCTCCCTCTGCCTGGCCATGCCGCTGACGGCCACCCCCCTGGTGGGCTACGCCCTGCCGGCACGGGCGCTGGTGCCGTTCGTGTATCTGCCGCAGGAGAAGGAACTGGAGGGGGCGGGGCTGGGCATCGCCCAGGCGGCGGCGCGGCTGCTGCGCCTCGGCCAGGCGGAGGATGCGGCCCGGCTGGCGGAACTGACGGTGCGGCTGCTGCCACAGGACCCCCGCGGCTGGGTGCTGCTGGCGGAGGCGGAGCTGCGCAGCAACCAGATGGAGAAGGCCAAGGTGGCCCTGGCCCGGGCCAAGGAGCTGGATCCCAACAACGCCGGCATCTGGTTCGCCGAGGGCTCCCTGGCCCTGCGGGACGGCAAGCCCCAGGACGCCATCGGCCTGCTGCGGCGGGGGCTGGAGCTGGACGGCAAGAACGCCGGTGCCTACTTCGACCTGGGCAACGCCCAGATCCTGCTGGGCAACACCCAGGAGGCCCTGGGCTCGTTCGAGCGGGCGTCGGGGCTGCGCAAGGACTTCTGGGAAGCGATCAACAACCAGGGGCTGGTGCTGTACGAGAGCGGCCGCGTCAACGACGCCATCGGCCGCTGGCAGCGGGTGCTGAAGATCAAGCCGGACATCGCCGAAACCTCCCTGGCCCTGGCGGCGGCCCTGTTCGAGCGCGGGCCGGCGGAGCGGGCCCAGGCCCTGAAGCTGGCCGAGACCGCCCTGGCGGAGGAGCCCAACTACGTCAAGGAGAAGTTCCAGAAGGAACAGCTCTGGGGGCCCAAGCTGCGGGCGGTGACCGCCCAGCTGCTGGCCCTGCCGGAACTGAAGGCGGCGGTGGAGCGGGCCCTGGCCAATGCCACCGACGGGGACGGGGTCAGCAGCGAGGAGTCCTGAGCCCGGGGGGCTCCGGGCGCCATCTGTAGGCTGAGCGCCCTGAGCCGCTGCCCCAAAGGACCGGATGCCGGACGAGCGCGTCCAACCGATCGCCCTGCATCAGGAGATGCAGCGCTCCTACCTCGAGTACGCGATGAGCGTGATCG
This sequence comes from Synechococcus sp. CCAP 1479/10, assembly GCF_019038515.1. Classification (NCBI taxonomy): domain Bacteria; kingdom Bacillati; phylum Cyanobacteriota; class Cyanophyceae; order Synechococcales; family Synechococcaceae; genus Synechococcus; species Synechococcus sp. CCAP 1479/10. Next base: position 63,149 of record NZ_JAFKRJ010000037.1, read on the forward strand.
TGGGGCGGGCCCTGCCGGACGTGCGCGACGGGCTCAAGCCGGTGCAGCGGCGCATCCTCTATGCGATGCACGAGCTCGGGCTGACCCCGGACCGGCCCTACCGCAAGTGCGCCCGTGTGGTGGGCGACGTGCTGGGCAAGTACCACCCCCACGGCGACCAGGCCGTCTACGACGCCCTGGTGCGGCTGGTGCAGACCTTCGCCAGCCGCCACCCGCTGCTGGACGGCCACGGCAACTTCGGCTCGGTGGACGACGACCCGCCGGCCGCGATGCGGTACACGGAAACCCGGCTGGCACCGATCGCCAACGAGGCGATGCTCGATGAGATCGGCAGCGACACGGTCGATTTCGCCTCCAACTTCGACGGCTCCCAGCAGGAGCCGACGGTGCTGCCGGCCCAGCTGCCCTTCCTGCTGCTCAACGGCTGCACCGGCATCGCCGTGGGCATGGCCACCAGCATCCCGCCCCACAACCTGGGCGAGGTGGTCGATGCCCTGATCGCCCTGATCCGCAAACCCGACCTGGCGGAGGAGAAGCTGCTGGCGATGGTGCCGGGCCCGGATTTCCCCACCGGCGGCGAGGTGCTGCTGGGCAGCGGTGTGCGCGACACCTACGCCACCGGCCGGGGCAGCATCCCGATGCGGGGCGTGGCCCACATCGAGGAGGTGCAGCCCGGCAAGGGCCGCCACCGCCGCGGCGCCGTGGTGGTGACGGAACTGCCGTACCAGCTGAGCAAGGCTGGCTGGATCGAGAAGCTGGCCGAGCAGGTGAACGACGGCAAGATCGGCGGCATCGCCGACATCCGCGACGAGAGCGACCGCGAGGGGATGCGGGTGGTGATCGAGCTGCGGCGCGACGCCGAACCCCAGAAGGTGCTGGAGGAACTGCAGCGGCGCACGGCCCTGCAGAGCAATTTCGGCGCCATCCTGCTGACGCTGGTGAACGGCCAGCCCCAGCAGCTGAACCTGCGCCAGATGCTGCAGCAGTTCCTGGAATACCGGGAGCTGACGATCATCCGGCGCACCAACCATGCCCTCAAGCGCTGCGAAGACCGGCTGGAGGTGGTGCAGGGGCTGATCAGGGCCCTCGACGACCTCAAGCGGGTGATCGAGATGATCAGCGAGGCGCGGGATGCCGCCACGGCCCGGGCCAGCCTGCAGGTGCACCTGGACCTGAGCGAACGCCAGGCCGATGCGGTGCTGGCCATGCCCCTGCGGCGGCTCACGGGACTGGAGCAGGAGGGGCTGCGCAAGGAGGCGGCCGATCTGGAAGAGGAGCGCACCCGGCTGCGGCACCTGCTCAACGACCGCGACACCCTGCTCGACACGATGGTCAGCGAGCTGAAGGGGCTCAGGAAGCGCTATGCCACCCCGCGGCGCACCCGGCTGGTGGAGGGGGGCGACGCCCTGGTGGCCCAGCGGGCGGCGGCGGTGCGGCCCAACACCGAACTGCAGCGGCAGCAGGCCTTCGAGGCCCTGGCCGGCGACGGCCGGCTGCTGATCCAGACCGACGGGGCTGTGCGGATCGTGACGCCCCAGATGCTGGGCCGGCTGCATCTGGATCAGGCGGCCGAGCTGGGCGAACTGCCGCCGCCGGCGCGGCTGATCCTGCCGGTGGCCGAGCAGCCGGCGTTGCTGGCCTTCAGCGCCGGCGGCAAGGTGGCCCTGCTGCGCTGGGAATTCGCCGGCCAGAACCCCGGCAAGCTGGAGCGCTTCCTGCCCGACAGCCTGCAGGGGGAGACGGTGGTGCAGGTGCTGCCCTTGCCGCAGCCGCCGTCGGGAAGTATCGGGCTGCTGAGCACCGACGGACGCTTCAAGCGGCTGCCGATCGAGGATTTCCTGGAGCTGTCGGGCCGGCCCGCCACCGTGCTGAAGCTGAAGGAGGGGGTGGCCCTGCAGCGGGTGGTGCCCTGCCGGGAGGGGGAGGATCTGGTGGTGGCCACCAGCACCGGACGGATGCTGCGGCTGGCGATCAACGACACCAACCTGCCGGTGATGGGCCGCACCGCCCAGGGGCCGATGCTGCTGCGGCTGCTCCCCGGCGAACGGGTGGTGGGGGCGGCGCGGGCGGCGGCGGGCGGCGACGTGCTGCTGGCCAGCCGCCGGGGCCAGGTGAAGCGGCTCCAGATCGAGAGCCTGCGGCCCTGCCAGCGCGGCGCCATGGGCCAGATCGGCCTGCGCTTCCTGGAGCGCGACGACGCCCTGGTGGATCTGCAGGCCGGCGACGCCGGTGTGATCGGCGTGACCCTGGAGGGGCCCGAGGGCCGCAGCCTGCGGCTGGGCGCCGACCAGCTGGCAGCGGAGGACTGCGGCGGGTCAGGCGTGGCGCTGGAGCTCAAGGCCGGCGATGCGGTGCGAGAACTGGTGCCGCTGCTCAACGGGGCCTAGGCCGGCCGCCGGAAGATCAGCACGTGCTCGGTGGCCGTGGCGGCGGGGTTCTCCACGAAGATCTGAACCAGATCCCAGCCCCGGGCGGCATGGTCATGGATGGCCTGTTCGTATGGGGATGGATCGATCTGGCCGGCGGTGTAGGCCACCGGAACCCGAAGGAAGGTGTAGGTGTTCATCGAGAAGCCAGCCGAGCGACCTGTTCGGCCATGGTGACGGAGCCGTCGTCACCGCCGATGTCTGCGGCGATGCTGCAGAGATAGGTGACTGTGATCGTCTCGCTGTAACCGTCGGGGTCGCCGCAGGCCAGGTTGTAGGCCTGGATGCGCTCCCGCAGCCGCTGCAGGGCACCATCCAGACCCCAGTGGCGAACGTAGTGAACGCCCACAGCAAGATGGGCGCGGTGAGTCCAATTGGCACGCGGAAGCGACAGGGCTTCGAAAGCGCGAACCAGCCGTTCGATCTCGGCGTCATCCCTGAGGGGGAGCTCCCGTTTCACGCCCCCAGTTCGATCCGCATCTCGACCATGGTGGGGCGCAGTCCGGCGCGCTCGAACAGTTGCCGGGCGGCGGCATTCTGCGACGACGCACTGAGCATCAGGCTGCTGGAGCCCAGGGCGAGGGCCGCCTCCTTGGCCGCCTCGAGCAACCGGCGGCCGATCCCGCCGCTCCTGGCCTCGGGATCCACGTAGATGTCGTGCAACCAGGCTCCAGCACGGCGAATCTCCACCAGGCTCATGGGCTCCATCCGCACGAACGCATAGCCCACCGGTTGTGAACCGGCCTCGGCGATCAGCAGCACAACCTCCGGACGCTGGAGCTCCGCCTGGAAGAACGCCGCATAGGCGCCCTCGCCACCCGGCGGCGCGGCAAAGCGTTCGCCATCAAAGCCAACATGCAGCTGCGCGAGGGCGAAGCCGTAACGGGCCAGCAGCGGCAGGTCGGCGTCTGTCGCTCGGCGCACTGTCAGGAGCGGTTCGTGCACACAACCTCGCCACAACACGGGCCAACGTGGCACACGTCAGGTCCGGGCGGCTCCCCCGGCCCCCTGCCGACGTTCGAGCAGGGTGCGCATCAGCTCCTGACCCTTGCCGGGTGTGCTCCAGGGGCAGACCTCGATGCAGATGCCGCAGCCGCGGGTTTCGGCGAAGTAGGGAACGCACTTGTCGAAGTTCACGTACCAACGGCGCTCGCCGCGCACCAGCTGCTTCTCGGGGAAGAGGGCATGGGGCGGACAGTTGGTTTCGCAGATGCGGCAGTGGGCGCAGAGGTCGTCGACACCGATATCCCTGGGTTGATCCACGGCCAGCGGCAGATCGGTCAACACGGTGGCCAGGCGAACATTCGAGCCGAATTCGGGCGTGATCAGCGAGCCGTGCTTGCCCAGCTGGCCGAGCCCGGCCTGGATCGCGATGGGGACATGCAGCACCTCGGTGCTCGAACCCGGCGCCAGGTTGGTGGACGCCTGGGCCGGATAGCCCAGGGAACGGATATGGCGGGCCAGCAGGATCGCCACCCGATTCACGGCCAGGTACGTCTCCATGATCTGCCGATTGGAGCGTTCGCTCGGGGTGTGGAGCATCTCCTCCCGGTCCATCGGCACCGCAATCGCGATGGCATGGAGGAATTCGGGCGAGGAATCGTGATAGCAGAACTCCGGCCGCAGCCAGGTGATGCCCACCAGGCCCGCGCCGCAGTGCTTCGCCATCGCCTTGATCCAGGCGGAGGCCTCCAGGGGATCCGCCGGCGCCGTGGTGCGGCGGGCCACGGTTCCCACCCGGCCATGGTCCTGCCAGAACATCCGCACGATCAGGCGGTGGATCGCGGTGGGCTCCATCACCTGGAAGTACCAGTCGAGCTTGCCCCAGGCACGCCTGTAGGAATCACCGAAGAACACGTGGTCGGGCCGGCGCGCCTGAGCCTCCCCCAGGCCATTGATCGTGTTGCCGGAGATGGGTGGCTGGCGATAGGCGAAGGGGTAGGTCGTCGGTGGATACTCCACCTTCATGAACCGCGCCCGCTTGCGGACCAGGCCGGGATTGGGCGTCAGGTCCGCGGCCACGAAATCGAGATGGTCGAAGCTCTGGCTCTGGGGCGGGCCGGGCATGTCCTCCAGCCAGATCAGCTCACCGTGGCGGATCCGGCGTTGCTGCCACCAGCGCAGCAGGGGAAACACCGTATGGGTGGCCAGGGCCACGGCGATGGTGAAGGCCCTGAGTCTGGCCCCGAGGACCCAGAGCCGGCGGCGATCGGAGAGGGCGTCCGCCAGGCTTGCGGGAGGAAGGAATTTGTGGATGGCCATGGCGCTCTGACGGCGGCTCAGGAGTGGATGGGTTCGTCGCTCCGCAGCGGCCCGGAGCCCTGGCCGGCCAGAAAGGTGTGCACACAGGCCTGGCTCCAGGCCCGGGGATTGGGGAAGGGTCGCGCCGTCAGGCCGAGCAGGGCACGAACGAAGCCGAAGCCCTCCCACAGACCCAGGAGTTGCTCGGCCAGCACCGCGGCCCCGAGGGCGGAGCTCAGGTAGCCACGGTCGAGGCCCTGCTGGATCAGCTGGGCCAGGTCGTTCTGGGTGCGCCCGTAGGCGGAGTCGTAGAAGTCGGCCGCCAGCCCCGTGCTGCCGCGGGCCTCCTCGAACATCAGCTGGGCAAACCGGATGATGTCGGCCTGGTTGAGAAAATCCAGCAGGTTGGCGCCGTACTGCACCAGCGCCGCGTGGAACGCGGCTTCCGTCGCCACCGCAACGGGAACCCCCTGCTCAAAGCCATCCACCTCCGTCTCGACGACGGCGCGCAGCAGGGCCTCCATGCTGGGGAAATGCTTGTAGAGCGTCGCCTTCGAAACCGAGGCGGCACGCGCCAGGGCATCGGTGGAGACCCTGGCGAAACCATGCTGAAAGAACAGCTCCCGGGCGGCCGAGAGAAGGCGGTCACGGGGTGGCGCGGCCATGGACAAGGGAGTGTCCAACGGGATGTACGGTACCGTACCGTACTAGCGATCCGGATGGGGCGCAGACGGCCTCAGGGCCCGAAGACGGGGCGAAAGAAGCTGCGCTCATAGCTGATGATGCAGCGGGTCTCCTCCGCATAGCGGAACGCCGCCTGACACTCCGGGTCGTCCAGTGAGCTGCTGCGATAGGTCTCGTAGCTGGCCAGGCTTGGAAAGGAAAACAGGGCCAGAGCGACGTTGCTGGCGCCCTCCGACGGGAGGAAATACCCGTGATGCTGGCCTCCGTACTTCTCAACGAGCGGAATCCAGCTCTTGCCGTAATGCTCGAATTCCTTGAGCTTGTAGGGATCGATGATGTAGCGGAGGTAACAGGTGATCATCCAGGGTGCCAGGCACAACAGGGGCCGTCCGATCAACGATAGGCGCTCCTGTGAGGGAGAATTTCGACGTCCCCTGGCTTGAACCCTCTGCCGATCCTTCAGGAGCAAGTCTGCTCAACCGTCCGCAGGATCGGGGTAGTGAGTGGCGCTACCAACGACCCACGAATTCCTGCAGCCTGGATTGGGCGGCCTCCAACCCCCTTCTCTCGGCATCGTCACCAAGGTCCAGGCCTTCGGCGTGGATGAAAGAAAGATCCGTCACCCCCATGAATTGGAACGCGTACCGCAGCGCAGGCTCGAGGCAATCCCACCCTTCAAAAGGCGAGCCTGGGCCGTAAGCAACACCGCGAGTCGTGATGAAGACGACCTTCTTCCCCTGGGCCAATCCTCTGAACTGGCCTTGATCAAGGGTGAAGGTGCGTCCCACACGGACGACCTGGTCAATGTAGGCTTTGAAGTTGGATGGCATTCCAAAGTTATACATGGGCACACTGAAGACACAACGATCCGCTGCCAGAAACTCATTGACCAGATCATCGGAGAAGGCAAGCTGCCCAGCCATCTCAGACGTCATGGCTTCTGGGGGTGTGAAGTCAGCGGCGATCCACTCTTCGGTGATATGGGGAACCGGCGTCATCCGTAAGTCCCGATACGTCACAACATCATCAGGATGTCTGTCCAGCCAGGCATTCATAAAGTCCCGAGCCAACAGGCGAGACCTGGCGCGTTCACCCCGTGGACTGGAATCAACATGCAAGATGATTCCCATGGCTTCAGCAAGTCTGTTGCTCAACAGCCAGACACTAAGCCAGTCACTCGCCAGCGTAAAGTAGCAACCAGAAAGTAACTAGTTACCAAAAGGAAACCAGTGCGCCCCATGACTGAGCCCAAGTGTTGCCCGTTGGAAACCCTGTTGAAACAGATCTCCGGCCAATGGACGCTCTATATCCTCTGGGTTCTTGACGCCAATGGTGCCCTTCGCTTTGGAGAACTGAGGCGACGCGTGGATGGCATCTCCACAAAGGTGCTGACCGAGCGATTGCGGCTGTTGGAGTCGATCCAACTCGTCCACCGACAACACCAACCCACCATTCCACCTCAGGTGACCTACACGCTGACAGAACGCGGCAAGGAGCTTTCAGGAACCCTTGATCACCTCTATGCCCTGGCGGTGCGCTGGGAGAACGATCGTGCCAAAGGTGTGGCTGACACCAAGATGGCATCCCTCTAATCACCCTCTCAACCCGGCGAGCATGGCCTCGGAGCTGGGACGCGAGGCGAATCCATCCATCACCCGGGTTGGCTGCTCCACCATCCCCCCAACTGGGTGAGGTCCGTGCTGCACGAAACCTCAAAGCCGAGTGGCAACGATGATGCCACTCGCCCATGACAGCTTGGTCACGTGGAATCTGGTGTCGGAGACGAGCTGATGGATTAAGTCGTCGACTTTGGAGGCATGGCCATCAGGCCAGTTGGCCTGCGGAAGCATATCGTCAATGATGTAGAGGCCACCCTTGCTGAGCAACTGTAGGGTTTGATCAAGCAACCGATACTTGCCAGACCATGCGTCCGCAAAGATGAAGTCGTACTGGGCATCCCCCTGCGACTGCAGGAACGCATCGCCATCGGCGCAGACGATCTCCAGCCGAGGATCCGAGCCAAGGTGCTTGTCGAGAATCGCGAGGAAGCACGCGTCATTGTCCACAGTCGTCAAAGACGACGTCTGATCCATCCCATCAAGAATCCACGCCGTAGAAAGACCCGTTCCCGAGCCCAGCTCCAGAAAGCGACCGGACGGCTTTGAAGCGGCCAGGGTCCTCAACAGCGAGCAGGTCAATGGGTCTGAAGCCATCGAAAAGCCTGACGCCACCGTGTCATGCCACAGGCCCTCCATGGACCTGGGTTGTTTCAGCTTCTCCTGGTCGTTCATCGCACGACCTTAATCGATGGCTACCGATGGCGTCATCCAATGTCTTCGCGTGATTGCGTCGGATGGGACTGGGCCTGGATCGCAGCGATACCTTCAAGGTCAACGATGAACACCGCTGATTCAACCATCCTCGACGACCGGGAAAATCGGCTAGTCGCCATCTGCTTCTCAGCAGTCACCTGGACGGAGAGTCAGGCCAGGCGGGGGTGGTTCAGCTAGGCTCCCACCATCATGCGTGTGCTGCAGGCTGCATTCATTGCGGTGGTTCTTGGCTTGATCCTCGCCACCACTCTCGGGGGCGGGGGATTCTTACTGGTGCGCAACGTGCCGATGATCGTCGAGGGATGGCAATCACGGTCCTGGCCTGCAGTGGTGGGGGAAGTGAAGAAATCGGAGGCGGTGGCTAAGCCCATCATCATCGATTCAAGGCGGGGCGCTGTAGGAACCCATGTCGTGCGGCTGCACTACGCGTTTACCGTGTGGGGGCGCACGTACTCAGGCACGCGCCAAAGCCTTGACGACGTGGGAATCATCAAGAGCGCTGAGGTGGCTCAACGCGAGGCTGAGTCCTTACCCGTAGGTCGCCCTGTACCCATCTTCTACGATCCCCGCGACCCCAGCAGGTCGCTGCTGAAACCGGGGGTACCGGTTTCCGGCGTTCTGGGAAGCCTCTTCGGCGCCATGCTGGTGGCCACCGGTATGGCGCTGGTCGCGATCGGACTGCATCTGCACTCGTACCATGCCAGGCGTCGCAGAAAGCGGCAGGCCTGAAGCCAGCTTTTCAAGGGCTTCACCCCCGATTCGCTCAAGTTCCCTTCACCTGGGCCTGGTCCCCGTGACCACCCTTCGACCCACCACCACGGTGACGAAAAGTAGAAAAGCAGCCAGCAGAGCGTTGAGCACAAAGAAAAAGAAGAACGCGATCGGATTCGCACTGATCGTGTAGGTGACGTGGACCCCGAAAACCGGTCCAGGGTGAATGAGAGTCTTCAGCCGGCCAGACTGGGCCGGGGACTCGACCATGAAACGCACCA
>NZ_JAFKRJ010000038.1:0-72292 GCF_019038515.1 Synechococcus sp. CCAP 1479/10
CCCCCACTCCCCGTACCCCCTCCATGGCCCCCACCATCCACGGCATCGCCCTCGGTCTGATCGAAACCCGGGGCCTGGTGCCGGCGATCGAGGCGGCGGACGCCATGACCAAGGCCGCGGAAGTCACCCTGATCGCCCGCGAGTTCGTCGGCGGCGGCTACGTCACCGTGATGGTCCGCGGTGAGACCGGCGCCGTGAACGCCGCCGTGCGGGCCGGCGCCGATGCCTGCGAGCGGGTCGGCGACGGCCTGGTGGCGGCCCACATCATCGCCCGTCCCCACAGCGAGGTGGAGCCGGCCCTGGCAGCCTCCGGCGTCGGCCGCAGGGGCTGATCCCCATGGACGCCGCCCATCCGCGCGTCCTCGGCTACCTGGGCCGCGCGTTGAGTCTGGAGCTGTCCGCCGTGCAGCAGTACATGACCCAGGCCTCCCTCGTGGAGCTCTGGGGCGACACCAGTGCCGCCGAACGGTTCCGCCAGGAAACCGTGGAGGAGATGCGGCACGCCGAACGGCTGGTGCAGCGCATGCTGCAGCTGGGGGTGGCCCCCGCCGCCTCCCAGCTGCGGCCGGTCGCCCACGCCGCCGACCTGGAGGGTCTGCTGCGGCTGAATGCGGTGCTCGAAGAGGACCTGATCCAGCACTACGGCGAAGCGATGCGCTTCTGCCTGCTGATCGGCGATGGCAACAATGCGTCCTTCTTCCGTGCCCTGCGGGACGAGGAACAGCAGCATGGGGAAGATCTGGCCGCCTGGATCGGCAGCCTTGCCACCGTCCCGTCCAGGGCCCTGCAACGGGCCACCTTCTGAGGTCCCTCCTCCCCTTGCCGGACACCCTTCCCCTGTCGATCCAGCTCAGCTGGCTGATTCCCCTCTACGGGTTCAGCGGCATGCTGCTGTCGTTGCCCTGGGCGGCGGGCTGGGTCAAGCGCAACGGCCCCCGTCCAGCCGCCTACCTCAACCTGCTCGTCACCCTGCTGGCGGTGCTGCACGGCAGCCTGGTCCTGCGCGACGTGCTGGCCCTCGGTCCCCAGCACCTCGACATCGCCTGGTTCTCGGCGGCCGATCTGGATCTGCGCATCGGCTTCGATCTGTCCCTCACCAACCTGGCGGCCCTGGAGCTGGTGACCGGCCTGAGCCTGGTGGGGCAGGTGTTCGCCCTCGGCTACCTCGATAAGGAGTGGTCCCTGGCCCGCTTCTATGCCCTGGTGGGCTTCTTCGAAGGGGCCATGGCCGGGGTGGTGCTGAGCAGCAACCTGTTCATGAGCTATTTCCTGCTGGAGATGCTCACGCTCTCCACCTACCTGCTGGTGGGCTTCTGGTACGCCCAGCCCCTGGTGGTGACCGCCGCCCGCGATGCCTTCCTCACCAAGCGGGTGGGGGACGTGCTGCTGCTGATGGGGGTGGTGACCCTGTCGGCCTGGGCCGGATCACTGGAGTTCAACGACCTCTACGCCTGGTCGGCCAACGAGACCCTGCCGGCCCTGGGGGCCACCCTGCTGGGCCTGGCCCTGATCGCCGGCCCGATGGGCAAGTGCGCCCAGTTCCCGATGCACCTCTGGCTGGATGAGGCGATGGAGGGTCCGAATCCGGCCTCGATCCTGCGCAATTCGGTGGTGGTGACCTGCGGCGCCGTGGTGCTGCTCAAGGTGATGCCGCTGCTGCTGATCTCCCCGGTGGCCATCGACGTGCTGCTGGCGGTGGGCACCATCAGTGCCCTCGGCGGCGCCCTGGTGGCCATCTCCCAGGTCGACCTCAAGCGGGCCTGCTCCTACTCCACCACCTCCTATCTGGGGCTGGTGTTCATCGCCATCGCCCTGCAGCAGCCCTTCATCGCCCTGCTGCTGCTCTTCTCCCACGCCCTGGCCAAGGCCGTGCTGTTCATGAGCGTCGGCAGCGTCATCGCCACCACCAACTGCCAGGACCTCACCGAACTGGGCGGCCTCGGCTCCCGCATGCCCGCCACCACCACCGGCTTCCTGGTGGGGGCCGCCGGCCTCACCGGCCTGCTTCCCCTCGGCTGCTTCTGGAGCTTCGGCCTGATGGTGGAAGGGTTGGGCTCCCGGGCCCCGTTCTTCGCCGCCGTGGTGCTGCTCACCAACGCCCTGACGGCCCTCAACCTCACCCGGGTCTACCGCCAGGTGTTCGTGGGTGCCCCCCACCCCAAGACCCGGCGGACGCCGGAGGTCAACTGGCTGATGGCCCTGCCCATGGTCACCGTCGCGGTGCTGGTGCTGGTGACGCCCTTCGTGATGGCCCGCATCGACCGGGTTCCCGGCATCGGCGCCTTCTCGAGCGGCACCGCCCTGGCCCTGGTGGGCAGCGGCCTGGCCGGGCTGCTGGTCGGCAGCCTGGTGCCCCTGGACACCTTCTGGTCCCGCTCCGTGCTGCGGCCCCTGCGGGTCCTGCAGGACCTGCTGGCCTTCGACTTCTACACCGACCGCATCTACCGGGCCACGATCGTGGCCTTCGTGGCCGGCCTGGCCCGGATCACCAACGGCTTCGACCAGCTGGTGGTCAACGGCATGGTCAACCGCATCGCCGCCGTCTCGATGGGCTCGGCCGAGAGCCTCAAGCTGGGGGTGAGCGGCCGGCTGCAGACCTACGTCTTCACGGTGGTGGCCGCGATCGTGCTGCTGGTCGGCAGCCTCTCCTGGCTGGGGGGCTGAACGGACGATGCTGAGCGCCCTGCTGCTGATTCCCTTCTTCGGCGCCCTCGGCCTGCTCTGCTGGCCGGGGGAACTGGCCACCGAGCGCATCCGCCGCGCCGCCCTGGCCCTGCTGGGCCTGCAGCTGCTCTGGAGCCTGCGGGTGCTGCTGGCCTTCGACCCCGGCCAGGCGGGCCTGCAGCTGCAGGAGTCCTTCGCCTGGGTCGACAGCATCGGCCTCGACTACCGCCTGGGCGTCGATGGCCTGGCCATGCCCCTGGTGCTGGTCAACGCCGCCCTCACCCTGGTGTCGGGGATCTGCACCCGCGACCTCAGCCAGCGCCCCCGGCTCTACTTCGCCCTGTTGCTGACGATCAGCGGAGCCGTCAACGGGGCGTTCCTTTCCGAAAACCTGCTGCTGTTCTTCCTCTTCTATGAGCTGGAGCTGATTCCCCTCTGGCTGCTGATCTCCATCTGGGGCGGCGCCAACCGGGGCTACGCCGCCACCAAGTTCCTGATCTTCACGGCCGTGTCCGGGGTGCTGATCCTGGGGGCCTTCCTCGGCCTCTCCCTGTTCACCGGCCAGGCTGATTTCGGCATCCACCCCGTCACCACCGCCCAGCTGGGCATGGGCACCCAGCTGGCGCTGCTGGGGGCGCTGCTGATCGGCTTCGCCATCAAGATTCCCCTGGTGCCGTTCCACACCTGGCTGCCCGACGCCCACACCGAGGCCTCCACGCCGGTGTCGGTGCTGCTGGCGGGCGTGCTGCTGAAACTGGGCACCTACGGCCTGCTGCGCTTCTGCCTGGGGATGTTCCCCGAGGCCTGGGCCCTGCTCGCCCCCTGGCTGGCGGGCTGGGCGGCGGTGTCGGTGCTGTACGGCTCCCTGGCGGCCATCGCCCAGCGGGACATGAAGCGGATGGTGGCCTACAGCTCGGTGGGCCACATGGGCTACATCCTGCTGGCGGCGGCGGCGGCCACCCCTGTCAGCATGCTGGGGGCCGTCTTCCAGATGGTCAGTCACGGGCTGATCTCCGCCCTGCTGTTCCTGCTGGTGGGCATCGTCTACCGCAAGACCCGCACCCGGGACCTGGAGGTGCTGCGCGGCCTGCTCAACCCCGAGCGGGGCCTGCCCTTCACCGGCACCCTGATGATCCTGGGGGTGATGGCCAGCGCCGGCATGCCCGGCATGGCGGGCTTCATCTCCGAATTCCTGGTGTTCCGCGGCAGCCTGGCCGCCTTCCCGGTAGCCACCCTGCTCTGCATGGTGGGCTCCGGTCTGACGGCGGTGTACTTCCTGCTGCTCGTCAACCGGGCCTTCTTCGGCCGCCTGGCGGTGACCCCGCCGAGCGGCGATCCGGTGGCGGACTCCCGCCTGGAGGTGCGACTGCCGGCGGTGGCCCTGCGGGAAACCCTGCCCGCCCTGGCCCTGGCCAGCGGCGTGGTGGCCCTGGGGGTGCTGCCCTTCGGCCTGGGCCGGCTCAGCGAACAGGCCACCACCGCCATGGCCCAGCTGCCGGCGCTGGTGGCGGCCCTCCAGGGCGGAGGGCTGGTGTCATGAGACCGATCCCCCGCTCCCCCAAACCGCCCCTCACCTACGCCGGGGGCCGCCCCAGCAGCGGCGATCTGGTGGAGACCCTGCTGGCCGGACACACCCTGCTGGCGGAGTCCCCCGATCACCTGGCCCAGGTGGTGGACGTGCTGGAGAGCTACGGCGAGGTGCTGGATGCCTACAGCATCAATCTCATCTACCAGGCCGAGAAGCAGTTCCTGAACCCCTTCCCGGTGTTCCGCTTCCTCGACGGCGACCTCAGCCCGGCGAAGATCTGGCGCCACCTGCTGCACGACCGGATCAACTTCGAATACGCCGAGTACTGCCAGAAGGCGATGCTCTGGCACGGCACCGGCGGCCTCGACGCCTATCTCGACAGCGAAGCGTTCGCGGCCAACTGCGCCGCCATCGTCGCCCGCAAGACCCGGCGCGATCCCCTGCTGGCGGCGCTCAACCCGCTGTTCCCCCAGTTCCTCACGGAACTGATCCGCTCGGCCGCCACCACCCATGCCCTGGGCCAGTTCTGGCGGGTGATGAGCGATCTGTTCCTGGATCTGGCCCTGGCCGAACGGGACGGGCGCGTCGACTCGATCGCCTCCGTGGTGACGTTCATCAAGGAGGGCCTGGTGGCGGCGGCCGGGGCGCCGATCACCTACGCGGTGGAGATCGGCGGCACCTCCTTCTGGGTGCTTCCCCCCGAGGCCGGTCTCACCTTCCTGGGGGATGTGGCCGTGCCCTACGTGGAGGCGGTGTTCCTGCGCGGCACCCCGTTCCTGGGCACGGTGTCCTTCAACGCCCAGGCCCAGCAGATCTCCCCCGACCAGGCCAAGTTCATGTACGGCGCCCTCTACGCCGACCCGCTGCCCACCATGGGATCGGGCATCCCCCCCAGCCTGCTGATGCAGGACATGTACCGCCATCTCCCCGAACGGCTGCGCAACCACTACGTCAGCGGCATCCGCGGCGACGGGGACATGCGGGTGAAGATCTGCATGAGTTTCCAGAAGGCGATGTTCTGCGTCACCAACGCGGCCATCGCCGGCACCTTCCCCCACCCGCTCACGAGCCAGGCGCCGGCGGAACAGGCCGCCAACCGGGCCCATGCCGCCGCCTGGGCCGCCCGCCTCTGCGTGGCCCGCACCGACTGCCTCGACGATCCGGGCTGATCTAGGGTCGGACCCATGGATCAGCCCTGGACCCGTCGGCCACGACCCGATCGGCTCGAGCGCCGCATCGAGTTCGACGACTACGAAAGCACCCGCGTCTTCCTGGAGCGCCTGAACGGGCTCTCGGAGCAGGAGGGCCGCTTCCCCGACATCAGCTTCGGGCGCACCTACGTGAACCTCACCGTCCGCGCCGAAGCCGACGAGGACCCCATCGGCGAGCCGGAGGAAACCTTCGCGAAGGCCATCGATGGTCTCCTCTGAGGGCGCCGCGTCCGACGGGGAGGACGGCTCCTCGCCTCTGGAGTCGACGCTGGTGGATCTGCGGGCGGCCTATGACGCCGCCGGCATCAAGGAGGTGCTCGACCAGCTCGACCGGGAACTGATCGGTCTGCGGCCGGTGAAGGCCAGGATCCGGGAGATCGCCGCCCTGCTGGTGATCAACCGGGCCCGCACCCAGGTGGGCCTCGACACGGCGCCACCCAGCCTGCACATGTCGTTCACCGGCCGGCCCGGCACCGGCAAGACGACGGTGGCGGCGCGGATGTCGAAGATCCTGCACGGGCTCGGCTATGTCCGCAAGGGCCATGTGGTGACGGCCACCCGCGACGATCTGGTGGGCCAGTACATCGGCCACACCGCCCCCAAGACCCGGGAGATGCTCAAGAAGGCGATGGGCGGGGTGCTGTTCATCGACGAGGCCTACTACCTCTACCGGCCGGAGAACGAGCGGGACTATGGCGCCGAAGCCATCGAGATCCTGCTGCAGGTGATGGAGAACAACCGCAACGACCTGGTGGTGATCTTCGCCGGCTACAAGGAGCGGATGGACGTCTTCTACCAGAGCAATCCGGGCCTCTCCTCGCGGGTGGCCAACCACATCGACTTTCCTGATTACACCGCCAGCGAGCTCCTGGCGATCGCCCAGCTGATCCTGGCGGCGGAGAACTACCGCTTCAGCCCCGAGGCCGCCGCCGCCTTCGCCGAGTACATCCAGCGCCGCATGCAGCTGCCCTTCTTCGCCAATGCCCGCTCGATCCGCAATGCCATCGACCGCTCCCGCATGCGCCAGGCCAACCGCCTGTTCAGCGGCATGGGCCGGGCCCTGACCAAGACCGACCTGATGACGATCGAGGCCGAGGACATCACCGCCAGCCGGGTGTTCCACGGGGAAGTGGAAGGGCTGGATCCGGCCCGGCCCCTCACCGGCGCGGGCTGAACCTCAGCGGCGCTGGCGGCAGGCGATCTGCAGCAGGTCCCGCACCTGCTGCACGCGCCTGGCCAGGGCGGGATCGCTGCTGAGCTTCTTCTCCACCTGCTCCACCGCGTACATCACGGTGGAGTGATCCTTGCCGCCGAAGGCTTCGCCGATGCGCGGCAGCGAGAGGTTCGTGTTCTGGCGCATCAGGTACATGCCCACCTGGCGCGACTGGCTCACGGCCCGCTTGCGGCTGGGGCTGAGCATCTCCTCGATGCGGACCTCGAACACCTCGGCCACCTTCTCCAGCACCTGCTGGGGGGTGACCGCCACCTCGTTGCCGACCGGATCGAGCATCGGCGCCAGCGATTCCACGGTCATCGGCAGGCCCGTGATCGAGGCGAAGGCCACCGCCCGGGTGAGGGCACCTTCGAGTTCGCGGATGTTGGAGGTGAAGCGTCCGGCGATGTACTGGATCAGCTCCCGGGGCAGGGCCACCTGCTCGGCCTCCGCCTTCTTGTGCAGGATCGCCATCCGGGTCTCCAGATCGGGGATCTGGATGTCGGCGATCAGCCCCATCGAGAAGCGGGAGATCAGCCGCTCCTGGAGCCGGGGGATCTGGCTGGGGGGCCGGTCGCTGGCGATCACGATCTGGCGGCCCGCCTCGTGCAGGGCGTTGAAGGTGTGGAAGAACTCCTCCTGGGTGTATTCCTTCCCTTCGATGAACTGGATGTCGTCCACCAGGATCAGGTCGGCGGCCCGGTAGCGGTCCCGGAAGGCCTGCATGCCGTCCTTGCGGATGGCCTGGATCAGGTCATTGGTGAAGGTCTCGGTGCTCACGTAGAACACCCGCGCCTCCGGATCGATCTCCAGCCGGTAGTGGCCGATGGCCTGCATCAGGTGGGTCTTGCCCAGCCCCACCCCGCCGCAGATGAACAGGGGATTGAACTCCCGGCCCGGGGCCTCGGCCACCGCCAGGGAGGCGGCATGGGCCATGCGGCTGTTGGCCCCCACCACGAAGCGGTTGAACACGTAGCGGGTGTTCAGGCCCGCCCCGGGGCGCAGGGGGCCGGGCAGGGGACGGGCGGCGCCGGCGGTACCGGCGGACGGAGAGGCCTGGGGCCGCTCGGGGGCCGGGACCGGCGGCGGCGTGGGCGCGCCGGCGCCGTTCTCGCCCACCAGCTCCGGGGGGGCGCCCAGGGGTTCGGCATCGGGGGCCACCTCCACCTCCACCCGCACCTGCCGACCGGCGTGCTCGCTGGCCACCGCGGCGATCATCACCAGGTAGTTCTTGCGCAGCCAGCCGCAGGCGAAGCTGTTGGGGGCCTCCAGGCGCAGCAGGCCGTCGGCGTAGTCGCGGCAACGGGCCTGACGGATCCAGGTCTCGTAGGTGGGCTTGCTGAGCCTGCCCTGAAGATCCTGGCTCACCCGGTGCCACAGCTGATCACCCTGCTGCACCAGGAGCCCACGACGCGATGGCCGAATATAGGCATCCCCGGCCCGGAGGTTCGTCTTTAATGAATCCTTCAGCGCCGACCGCCCACCTCCGATGGTCCAGCCCCGTTTCCTGTCACGCCTCACCCTGCTGGCGGCCACGGCAGGCCTGCTGACCTCCTGCACCGGCACCCGTCTGGCCCTGCCGGGGGTGCGCCAGCCCGAGCAACCCCCGATCAGTGATGCCTCTCCGGCACCGACGCTGCAGCCCAGCAGCTCGGTGATCGTCGATGCCGTCGAGAAGGCCGGTCCGGCGGTCGTGCGCATCGACACGGTCAAGCGCACCGTGAACCCCCTCGGGGGGATCTTCGGCCGCGGTCCGGCGATCCAGCAGCAGCAGGGCCAGGGATCGGGCTTCATCACCCGCTCCGACGGGGTGCTGCTCACCAACGCCCACGTGGTCGAGGGCGCCAGCGAGGTGAGCGTCACCCTCCCCGACGGCCGCAGCTTCACCGGCAAGGTGCTGGGGGCCGACCCCCTCACCGACGTGGCGGTGGTGAAGGTGGTGGCCTCCAAGCTGCCGGTCGCCACCCTGGGCGACTCCAACAAGGTGCGACCGGGGGAATGGGCGATCGCCATCGGCAACCCCCTCGGCCTCGACAACACGGTCACGGCCGGGATCATCAGCGCCATCCAGCGCACCAACGCCGTGGGTGAGGGCCAGCGCGTGCCCTACATCCAGACCGATGCGGCCGTGAACCCCGGCAACAGCGGCGGCCCCCTGATCAACGACCGGGGCCAGGTGATCGGCATCAACACCGCCATCCGCCAGGCGCCGGGGGCCGGCCTGAGCTTCGCGATCCCGATCAACACGGCCCGCCAGATCGCCGCCCAGATCCTCGAGCGCGGCTACGCCAGCCACCCCTACATCGGCGTGCGCCTGCAGGCCCTGACGCCCCAGCTGGCCAAGGAGATCAATGCCACCACCAACGAGTGCCGCCTGCCGGAGGTGAACGGCGTGGTGGTGGTCGAGGTGATGGACAACAGCCCGGCGGCCCGGGGCGGCCTCAAGCCCTGCGACCTGATCGAGAAGGTGGGCGACAAGGCGGTGAAGAACGCCTCGGAGGTGCAGCTGGCCGTCGACCGGGGCAGGGTGGGCGAGCCGCTGACGATCACCGTGCAGCGCAACGGCTCCCGGCAGAACCTCACCGTTCGTCCCGCCGAACTGCCGCGCGAGGGTTGAGACCGCCGAACGGCCGGGGAACCGGGCCGCCCCAGCTGGTGATGCTGGCCCGCTGGCCGGCGCCGGGTCGCTGCAAGAGCCGTCTCGTCCCCGGCGTGGGGACGGGGCGGGCGGCCGCGATCCAGGCCCGCCTCACCCAGCACGGTCTGGCGGCCGCCGCCCAGGCCCGCCGGGCCATGGCCAAGGCCGGCTGCGATGGACGCCCCGGGGCCGGGCTGCGGCTGGTGCTGGCCACCAGTGGCCTGGGCCCCGGGGCCGCGGGCCGCTGGGGGCGCCGGCTCGGTGTCGACCGGGTGGTGGACCAGGGATCCGGCAGCCTCGGCCTGCGGATGCAGCGCCAGATGCGGCGCGGCTGGCGGGAGGGGGCCGCCGCGGTGGTGCTGATCGGCAGCGACCTGCCGGAGCTGGCGGCCGACGACCTGCTGGCCGCATTCCAGGCGCTCGAGCACAGCGACCTGGTGCTGGGTCCCGCCGGCGACGGGGGCTACTGGCTGATCGGCCGGCGCCGGGCGACGCCCCAGGTGTTCAGCGGCATCGACTGGGGCAGCGACCGGGTGCTGGAGCAGACCCTGCAGCTGGCCCATCGCTCGGGCCTGAGCACGGCCCTGCTGGGGGAGCGCCACGATCTCGACCGTCCCGCCGACCTGGACCGCTGGCGATGAGCCCGCCCCTGAGCGTGGTGATCGCCGCCCGTGACGAGGCCCAGGGCCTGCCGGGGCTGCTCGCCGATCTGGCCACGGCGGCCGACCTGGTCCGGGAGGTGGTGGTGGTGGATGGGGGCAGCACCGATGCCACCCCGCGGCTGGCCGCCCTGGCTGGCGCGCTGGTGCTCCACCAGGGTGGTGGCCGCGGCGGCCAGCTGGCCGCCGGGGTGGCCCGCAGCACGGCCCCGTGGCTGCTGCTGCTGCACGCGGACGTGCGCCTGCCGCCGGGATGGGCCGAGGCTCTGGCCGCCGCGATCGGCGGCGGTGCGTCCACCGCCTGGGCCTTCCGGCTGCGCATCGCCGGCGACGATCCGGCCCTGCGCATGGTGGAGCTGGCGGTGGAGCTGCGCAGCCGCTGGCGCCAGCTGCCCTACGGCGACCAGGGGTTGCTGCTGGCCCGGCGCCTGCACGATGCCGCCGGCGGGATCGCCCCGCTGCCCCTGATGGAGGACGTGGAGTTCGTGCAGCGGCTGCGGCCCCTGGCCAGGATCGCCCTCCTGGCGCCGGCCCTGCGGGTCAACGGCCGGCGTTGGCGACGGCTGGGGGTGTGGCAGACGATGCTGGCCAATGCCCGGCTGCGGCGCGACTGGCGCCGCGGCACCCCGGTGGAGCAGCTGGCCGCCCGCTACTACGGGCCTGCCTCTCAGGGGGCGTACCAGAAGGCGCAGCGGCGCTGCAGCGGCTCCAGCTCCCAGCCCTGAGCGGCATAGAAGCCCACCACGTCGGGGTCGGCGAACAGGCTCACCCGGTCGATGCCCATGGCCCGCAGCTGTTCGAGCACGTAGTCCATCAGCTCCTTGCCCAGCCCGGCTCCCTGGTAGCGGGGATGGACCGCCACATCCCAGACCGTGGCCTCCACCACCCCGTCGCCGGTGCAGCGGGCGAAGCCCACCAGCCGCGGCAGGCGGGCGTCATGGCGCCAGAGCCCCACCTGGAGCAGGCTGTGCTGGAGGGCCTTGCGAACGCGCCGCAGCGGGCGGCGGCTCCAGCCCACGGCATCGCAGAGCGCTTCCAGCTCGATCAGGTCGATCGGCCGGGCCTGGCTGAGCACCAGCTCCAGGCTGGGGTTGGGGCAGGCGCAGAGGCGATGGCCGGGCCCGTAGAGGTCGGTCATCAGCGGATGGGTCCCGGGCACGGCGAGAGGGCTACGCGTTCTGAAGATCCTGACGGATGCCGGCCGGACTGCGGCAGGGTGGGGGATCGACGCGGCCCTCGTCCTGAGCGTCCCCTCCACCGGCTCCGATCGGACCCAGGCCGCTCCGGTGACGCCTGGGTCCCCCCTGCTGGTGGGCGTGCATGGCTGGTTGCTGGCGGGACGTCTCTGGCACCCGCTCCAGCGGGAACTGGCGCCCCGCTGGACGCTGTGGTGCCCCGATCTGCCCGGATTCGGCGGCAGCGACCGGCCCCGGGGGCTGCAGGCCAGCCTGGCCAGCTACGGGCGCTGGCTGGCGGAGGCCGTCCAGCGGGAAGCCGCCGGGCGACCGGTGGTGCTCCTGGGTCACTCGCTGGGGGGCAGCGTGGCGCTGCATGCGGCGCCCCTGCTGGGGGGACAGCTGCGGGGCCTGGTGCAGATCGCGGCCGGGGGCGGTGTGTTCCAGCCCCGCCCCTTCGCCCGGGTGCGCCGCGGCGGGGCCGCCTTCCTGCGCTGGCGGCCGTCCTGGCTGGCCCGTCTGCCGGGCACGGAGGCGATCCGCAGCCCGCTGCTGGCGGACGTCCGCGCCGCCCGGGGGCTGCTGGCCTGCAGCACCAACCGGGGCGCCGTGCGTCAGCTGCCCAGGCTGGCCGCCGCCCTCACGGTGCCCAGCCTCTGGCTCGCCGGCAGCCGCGACCAGGTGATGGAGCCCCGCTACGTGCGCCACCTGGCCGGCTACAGCCCCGACCACCAGCTGGCGATCCTTCCCGGGCTGGGCCACCTGCCGATGCTCGAGAACCCCCGCGCGCTGGCGGCCCTGATCGACGCCTGGCTGGCGGACGACCTGGGCCTGTCGTCCGAGCCGCCCGGGCCTCAGAGCGTGGCCAGTCCCTTCTCCTGCAGCTCCGCCAGCTGGGCGTAGAGCCCGCCGACGGCCCGCAGTTCGCGGTGGTTGCCCTCCTCGATCAGGCGGCCGCGGCGCAGCACCAGGATCCGGTCGGCGGCCTCGACTGTGGCCAGGCGGTGGGCGATGACGATGGCGGTGCGGCCGCTGAGCAGGGTGTCGAGGTCCCGCTGCAGGGTGGCTTCGGTGGAGGGATCCATGAAGGCCGTGGCCTCGTCCATCACCAGCACCGACGGGTCGCGGATCGCCACCCGCGCCACCGCCAGCAGCTGGCGCTCGCCGGAGGAGAGGTTGCCGCCCCGCTCACGCAGCTCCGAGGCCAGGCCATCGCCCAGCCGGGCCAGCAGGGGGCCGAGGCCGAGGTCGCTGCAGAGGCGCTCCAGATCCTCATCGCTGATGGCCGCATCGAGGCGCAGGTTCTCCGCCACGTTGCCGCTGAACAGGAACGTGTCCTGCAGCACCACCCCCAGGCGGCGGCGCAGGGTGGCGATCGGCAGCTCGCGGATGTCGACGCCATCGAGGCGGATGGTTCCCTGCTGGGGTTCGTAGAGCCGGCAGAGGAGGCGGATCACGGTGGTCTTGCCGGATCCGGTGGGCCCCACGATCGCCACGTGCTCACCGGGGGCGATGCGGAAGGAGAGATCGGTGAGGATCGGGTCGTCGGGGCGGTAGGCGAAGGAGACGTTCTCGAACTCCACCTCGCCGGGGCTGAACCGTTCCGCCCCCGACACCATGGCGGCGGCGCTGCGCTGGCTGGTGGGCAGATCGGCGATCTCGATCGGCTGCTCCAGCAGCTCGCCGATGCGCTCCACCGCCGTGAGGCCCCCCTGGATCTGGGTGAAGCGCTCCGCCAGCTGGCGCAGGGGGTCGAACACCCGCTGGGAGAAGAGGATGAAGGTGGTCAGGGTGCCCAGGCCCATCGCACCGCCGGTGACCATGGCGCCGCCGAGGGCCAGCACCATCGCGACGGCCGCCAGGGCCACCCACTCGATGAAGGCGGAGATGGCGCTGTCGTAGAAGATCGTGCCGGTCACCGCCCGGCGGTAGGCGTCGGTGGTGTGGGAGAAGCGCTGGCCGTTGACGGCCTCGCGGCGGAACATCTGCACCACCTCCAGACCCTGGAGGTTCTCCTGCAGGTCGGCGTTGAGCTGGCCCAGCTCCTCGCGCACCCGGTAGTTGGCCTTGCGGTAGCGGCCCTGGAGCCAGAGCACACCGAGGGTGACGGGCACCTGGCTGACGAGCAGCAGCAGCCCCAGGCGCCACTCAATGGAGAGCATGGTGAGCCCGATCACCAGCAGGGTGACCAGATCGGAGAGCACCCCCACCGCACCGCTGCCGAACACCTCGGCCAGGGCATCGACGTCGCTGGTGAGGCGGGTGAGCAGCTTGCCCACCGGCGTGCGGTCGTGGAAGCGCAGCGACAGGGCCATCGCATGGCGGAACAGGTCGTCGCGGATGCGCGCCGTGAGGCGCTGGCCCACCACCTGCACGTTGTAGGTCTGGGTGCCCTGGAGGGAGAGGCGCAGCAGCACCGCCGCCAGCAGCATCGCCACCAGCACCCGCAGGGCCGTCGGTACCGACAGGGGGGTCAGCCAGGGCAGCACCTCCTCGCCCCGGAGCTTGGAGATCACCTGGCCCACCAGCAGTGGCTGCACGGAGGCCGCCAGGGCCAGGGGAATCAGCAGCAGCAGGGACAGCAGCAGCCGCTTGCGATCGCGGCCCAGGTAGGGCAGCAGGCGCCGCAGTCGCTGGCCATCGAGGCTGCTCATCGGGCCGGCACCTGGGCGGCAGCGACACGCTCCACCAGGCCCTGGAGGGTGCCGTCGTCGAGCCGCAGGGCAAGGGGATGGCCGATCAGCCGGGCCGTGCTGCTGAACAGGTCCTCGATCGCCACCAGGCCGTTGTCCCGCAGGGTGCGGCCGGTGGCCACCAGATCGACGATCGCCTCGGACATCCCCGTGATCGGCCCGAGCTCCACCGAGCCGGTGAGATGGATCAGCTCCACCGGCAGATCCAGCTGCTCGAAGAAGGCTTCGGCGCAGCGGGTGAACTTGCTCGCCACCCGGCAGTGGGCCGGCAGGTCGGCGGCCCGGCGGTAGCCGCTGCTCGCCTTCACCGCCACCGCCATACGGCAGCCGCCGAAGCCCAGATCCACCAGCTGGGCCACCGGCAGCTGGTGCTCCCGCAGCACGTCGTACCCCACCACCCCGAGCTGGGCCTGGCCGTAGGCCACATAGACGGGCACATCGGCGTTGCGCACCAGCAGGGCCCGGGCGGTGCCACAGCGGCTGGGCACCATCAGCAGACGGTTGTCCTCCTCCAGCAGGGCGGAGAAATCGAGGCCGGCCGACTGGAAGCGGCGCACCGAGTCCTTCAGCAGGGCGCCTTTGGCCAGGGCGACGGTGATCGGGGACCGCTGGTTCGCGGTGATCATGGAAGCCAGCAGCAACCTGGACTGTAACGATGCCTGATCATGCCGAAGCCGCCGTCGCAGCCGGAGCCCCGGCGCCACTCCCGGAGCCCCTGCAGGTGGCGCTGCTGCCGGTGCTGCGGGACAACTACCTGTTCGTGCTCCACGACGGTCGGCGGGCGGTGCTGGTGGACCCGGCGGTGGCGGAGCCGGCGATCGCCTGGCTGAAGCAGCGGCACCTGGAGCTGGTGGCCGTGCTGCACACCCACCACCACAGCGATCACATCGGTGGCACCCCCGCCCTGCTGCGGGAATGGCCCCGGGCCGAGGTGGTGGCGGCCAGCGACGACCGGGAGCGGATCCCCTTCCAGACCCGGGGGGTGGCGGACGGCGATCACTTCACCCTGCTGGGTCAGCCGGTGGAGGTGCTGGCGGTGCCGGGCCACACCCGCGCCCACATCGCCTTCCACCTGCCCCTGCAGGGGGAGCTGTTCTGCGGTGACACCCTGTTCGCCGCTGGCTGCGGCCGGCTGTTCGAAGGAAGCCCCGAGCAGATGCACCGTTCCCTGCAGCGGCTGGCCGCCCTGCCGGAGACCACCCGGGTGTGGTGCGCCCATGAGTACACCGAGGCCAACCTGCGCTGGGCGGCGGCGCAGCGGCCCGGGGACGGGGCCATCGCCGAACGGCTGGCCGCGGTGTTGCTCACCCGTGCCCAGGCCGGACCCACCATCCCCAGCAGCATCGGCGAGGAGCGCCGCACCAACCTGTTCCTGCGGGCGGCGGATCCCCGGGAACTGGCCGATCTGCGCCGCAGCAAAAATGACTGGGCGGGATGAGCGGCGAAACCGAATGTGTTGTGCGACACAACGCCCTGTTTGCATTGTCAGGTGATGGCCCTCGACAGGTAATCTCATCAGGTTGAATTTCCAGCGGACAGGATGGAAACGGCTTCAATCCGATCGGATGATGTCCTGGAGGCCGACGGTTCGACGAAGCTGCGTAGGGTTGTTCTTTCCGGCCGCCTCGACATGCTCGGCATGGAAGAGATTTCCCTGAAGCTCACCTCCCTGACCGCCATCAAACCTCTGCCGGTGATTCTTGATCTCCGGGAAGTCAGTTTTCTCGCTTCCATCGGGATTCGCAGCATCATCTCCAGCGCCCGGGCCCTGGATCAGAAAGGTGGCCGCATGGTGATTCTCCTTGGCGGCAACGAGCTGGTGCAGGCGACGCTGGAGTCCACAGGGATCGATGACGTGATTCCGATGGTCTTTGACGCGGATCAGGCCGAACGGGACGTGCTGGCCTGAGACCGCTGCGATGGCGCCGCCCCTGCCCGAAACCCTCAGCCTGTTGCTGCAGCCCAACCCACTGGAACTGCGGCGCTGCTCGGATTGGCTCCAGGCCACCTGCCAGCGGCTGGATGTCCCCGCCGCTTCCAGCGGCAAGCTCGACCTCTGCCTCAACGAGGTTCTGGCCAATCTCATCGACCATGGCGGCGCCAGAGCGTCCAGCTGCCCGGTGCAGCTGACCCTGGAGCGGGTCGATGGCGACGAAGATGGCGGCGAAGGTGGCGCCGACCGTGGCCTCGCCACCTTGACCATCAGCGATGCGGGAGCTCCCTTCGACCCCCTGTCCTTCAGCCGCGAGCCCTTGCCCCGCACCCTTCAGGAGGCGGAGCCTGGCGGGTTGGGACTGCTGCTGGTGAATCGATTCATGGATGAATGCAGCTATCGGCGGGAGGGGGACAGGAACGTGCTTAAGCTCAGCATCCGCTGGTTGAAAAGCCCCTGATCGGCATGAGCGTTGAGCCCTCGCTCTCCCTGGACCTGTCCAAAAAAGCCTCCCTTCCCTACAAGAAAATCCCGCTGTTTCGGAATGTCAAGAGAAAGCACCTGAAGGCGGCCGTCAGCCGTTGTGAGCTGCTGCCCCTGGCTCCGGGCCATGTGCTGCTCAGCCCGGGACAACCGAACGCCGACATCTTCATCATCGTCGCCGGAACCGTCTCGGTTCATCTGGGCGCCGATGGTTATCGGGGCAAGGGGATGGCGATTCCCGTTGGCCAGTGCATCGGCGAGTTCTCCGCCATCGACGGACGACCGGCCTCGGCGCTGGTGCGGGCCGAAGATGATGCGATCGTGCTGAGGATTCCGCAGCATGTGTTCTGGTCGCACATGGTGCAGCTGCCTGGAGTCGCGCGCAACATGATGATCTCCCTGGTGGAGCGCACCCGGCTGACCAACCAGCTGACCCTGGAGGCCCAGCGGGAAGCCCTGGAACTCTCCCATCTGCGCAAGGAACTGGACCTGGCCCGTGACCTGCAGCGAACCATGCTGCCGCCGCAGGGACGTCTGTTCGCCGAGCATCCGGGAATCGAGCTCGCCAGCCTGATGGAGCCGGCCACCACGGTGGCCGGAGATTTCTTTGATGCCTTCTTCGTCGACAGCAACCGACTGTTTCTCTGCATCGGCGACGTCTCCGGCCATGGTCTCGGTGCCGCCCTGTTCATGGCCCGCACGGTCGGCCTGCTCAGGGTGCTGGCCAACACGGAGTCCTCGCCGGATGCCGTTCTTCAGCGGCTCAACGACACCCTCAGCGAGGGCAATGAGGCGAGCCTCTTCGTGACGATGTTCTGTGGCTTTCTGGATCTGACCTCCGGGGAGTTCAGCTACTCCAACGGCGGCCATTGCCCGCCCCTGCTGCTGCACGGTGACGAGAGCCATCCGATCCCGCTCCCCCGCGGGGCCCTGCTGGGCGTGTTTCCCGGCCGGACCTACCGGAGCCAGGCCCTGCAGCTGGAACAGGGCGACCTGCTGATGGTGTACACCGACGGGGTCACCGAAGCGGAGAACATCGCCGGCGAACCCTTCGGCGTCCAGGGGTGCCAGCGCCTGCTGGCGGAGACGGGCCAGGCCCCGCTCGATGCCCTGATCGAGGGCCTGCGCCAGAGCCTGCGGGGCTTCACCAGCAGCAACCACCTCGAGGACGACGCCACCCTGCTGCTGCTGCGGCGCCCGGCCGGCCCCGGCTCCGGCCTCAGGGAGGGGAGCTGAGGCCCCCGGCGTTGCGCCCCGAGGGCAGCGTCACCAGCGGCCGGCCACCGGGAAACAGCAGCGCCGACTCGCCGGCACGGAACCGCAGCCGTCCCCGGCGGCCATGGGGGTGGTCGGCCTGCAGGGGCGCCCGCCAGCGCAGCCGCTGGTCACCGAGCTGCACCTGGTAAAGCCACTCCCGGCCGAGGAACTCCCGGCCGCTGATCCAGGCGGATCCATCCTCCCCGGGCAGGAACTCCAGGGCCTGGGGGCGGACCATCACCTCAACGGCCTCGGATCCCCCGCAGCCGTCATGCCCCCCGGAGAGCGGCTCGAGCTCGCCGAGGACGGTCTGCAGCCGCCGGCCGCGCCAGGTGGCCGGCAACAGGTTGGACTGCAGCACGAACTGGCCGACGAAGGCGGTGGCGGGCTGGTCGACCAGCTCCCGTGGCGGGGCGCACTGGTGCAGCACCCCGTCGCGGAGCACGCCCACCCGGTCGCAGATCGCCAGGGCTTCCTCGGGATCGTGGGTCACCATCAGGCCGCTGGCGCCGCAGCGGGCCAGCACGGCCGGAAGTTCACTGCGCAGCCGCAGACGCACCTCCACATCCAGGTTGGAGAAGGGCTCATCGAGCAGCACCACCGAAGGGGACGGCGCCAGGGCGCGGGCCATGGCCAGGCGCTGGCGCTGGCCGCCGGACAGCTCGTGGGGGTAGCGGCGCTCCAGGCCGCCCAGGCCCAGCAGATCGAGCAGCCAGGCCACCCGGGCGGTGTCCTGGCCGCGGCGCAGGCCGAAGCAGGCGTTGCGCCAGGCATCGAGATGGGGGAAGAGGGCATCGTCCTGGAAGACCATGCCGACGCCCCGCCGCTCGGGGGGCAGCAGGCGATCCGGGCCCGCCACCGTCTGGCCGCCGATGCGGATGGTGCCGCGGCCGGGGCGCTCGAAGCCGGCGATCAGGCGCAGCAGGGTGGTCTTGCCGCAACCGGAGGGCCCCAGCAGCCCCACCAGCTCCCCGGCCCCAAGGACGAGGTCGATCCCCTGGAGGGTCCAGGTGGAGACGTCGCGGCCCGGGTAGCGGTACCAGAGGTCCTCGATGCGGACGTGGGCGCCGGGGCCTGTGACATCCCCGGGGGTGACGGCCGTGGCGGCGGCGGTGGACGGCGTGACGATGGTCGTGGCGATGGTGTTGGAGTAGGCCATAAGATCCCAGTCCCGCATTTTTACCCGTCATGAGTTCCAGCGCTGGCGGAGGTGACCAAAGGCACAGCCCCTTGTCTCATCCGGTCAACACCCCGGAGGCCCCCGCGCCGGTGGGTCCCTACAACCAGGCCGTGCTCGCCGGCGGGGTTCTCTACTGCTCCGGCCAGATCGCCCTCGACCCGGTGAGCGGGGTGCTGGTGGGGGATGGCGACGTGGAGGCCGAGACCCGGCAGGTGCTGAGCAATCTCCAGGCGGTGCTGGCGGCCGCCGGCTGCGGTCCCGATCAGGTGGTGCGCACCACGGTGTATCTGGTCGACCTCGACGACTTCGCCCGGGTGAATGCCCTCTACGCCGGTCTCTTCAGCGAGGGGGTCGCACCGGCCCGCGCCTGCGTCCAGGTGGCGGCCCTGCCCAAGGGCGCCCGGGTGGAGATCGACGCCATCGCCCTGGTCGCCTGAGCCGGTTCTCACCGGAGGCTCACGCTCTGCCGCTGGCTGGCGGGGGCGGGCTGAGGCAACCTGGAGCGATGGAAACCCCCTTCGGCACCTGGTTTCACGAGGTGGTGGTGATGACACCGGGCCGCTTTGAGGAGGCCGTTGAGGCTGTGCTGGCGGTGCAGCAGTTCAAGACCGTGGTGCTGCACCTCAGTGCCATGGCGCCGGAGGAGGCCCAGCGCACCATCGATTTCGTCTCCGGCGGCGTCTTCGCGCTGGACGGTCAGTCGGAGCGGCTGGGGGACACGGTGTTCCTGTTCGCACCGGCCCTGGTGACGATCAGCCGGGACCAGGACGAACGGGCCTGAACCTTCGCGGTGCGTCTTCGAGGGCTGGCTGCCCCTCCCTTGTGGCACCCGTGCCGGGGCAGTAACACGGGCGCTGGTCCCGTGCTGTTCATGAAGCGTTCCACCGGCCAGGCCCCGCTGGTCCTCGCCTGGGCCCTGGGCCTGGTGCTGGCCGCTCCCGCCCCCTCGGCCCAGGCCACCCAGGCCGCCCAGGCGGTGGCGGCCGCTGGCGGCCGGATGGTGCTGGTGCGCACCGACCGCCAGCTGCCCGTCACCGGCGATCCGATCTGGGAACTGCAGCTGCTGCTCCCGGGCCAGCCGGCGCGGGCCTACGAGGCCCTGGTGGGCCGGGTGCGGCGCCAGGGGGGCGATCGCGACCGGCTCGGCAGCAAGGCCCCATTGCCGCGGGGCCGCTATGCCGTCACCGAAATCACGCCCGTCGCGCCCACCGATGACGTGGAGCTCGGTCGTTTCCTCTGGATCGGCCTGGAGCCCGCCTTCCCCACCGCCCGCCGGGGCCTGGGGATCCACCACGACCCCAGCGCCGGCCGGGGGCGGAGCAGCGGCACCGACGGCTGCATCGGGCTGATCCACGGCAACGACCTGCTGGTGCTCGGCGATCTGCTGCGCCGCAGCGGCACCACGGAGCTGGTGGTGAAGGACTGAGCTCAGGCGCGACCGGCCAGGGCCTCCTTCAGCCGCGGTTCCAGGTCCCTGCGCTGGGCCGGGTCCCCCACCAGCATCAGGGTGCCGGTGCCGGGCCACCAGTTGAGGCGCAGGTTTGATTCGCCGTCCTCGATGACGAGCATCTCGAAGGCCCCTTCGTGGACCCAGTGACCGAAACAGCCGAGGCCCTCGACCAGCGACTGAAGTTCCTCCAGGGTTCCGTTGAAGGTCACAGGTCCGCGGTGGAGTTGTCGAAGTTTACGGGCAGTTCCTCCTCGCGAGGCAGGCGCTGCCAGCCCGGCAGCCAGGCGGCGCGGTCGCGGAGCTCGCCGGTGGGCACCAGCAGCCGGAAGCCTGGGTCCAGCACCGCCTGGAGCTCCACGCTGCGCTCCCGGCCCCGGCCCCGCTGGCCCAGCACGGCGAAGTGGCGATAGCCGCCGCAGCCGGCGGCCCTGGCGGGCTGGCAGGTCCAGGCGGCGGACAGCTTCATGGGGCGCGACGGGGGAGAAGCCCTCAGCGGGCCGGCTCTGGGGAGGACTCCTCCAGCACCGGATTGCGCAGCACACCGATGCCTTCGATTTCCACCTCGACCGTATCGCCGCGGCGCAGCCAGCGGGGCGGATCGGCCGCCATGCCGACACCACTCGGGGTGCCGGTGAGGATCACGGTGCCCGCCGCCAGAGTGGTGCTGGCGCTCAGGAATTCAATGATCTCCGCCACGGTGAAGATCATGTCGGCGGTGCTGGCCGCCTGCACCGTTTCGCCGTTGAGGCGGGTCTCCAGAGTGAGGGCCTGGGGATCGGGGATCGCCGCGGCGGTCACCAGGCAGGGGCCCAGGGGGGCGAAGCTGTCGAAGCTCTTGCCGCGGCACCACTGGCCGCCACCGAGCTGGGGCTGCTTCTGCCAGTCGCGGGCGCTGACGTCGTTGGCGCAGGTGTAGCCCAGCACCACCCCCAGGGCCTCGGAGCGGGGCACGTTGCGGCAGGTGCGGCCGATCACCACCGCCAGCTCCCCCTCGTAGTCCACCTGGTGGCTGGCCAAGGTGGTGGGCAGGGTGATCGGCGCCTCCGGATGCTGCACCGCCCCCGGCACCTTCATGAACAGCACCGGCCAGGTGGGGATCGTGGCGCCGGTCTCGGCGGCATGGCGGCGGTAGTTGAGGCCGATGCAGAGGATGGCGCGTGGCTCCAGGGGGGCCAGGATCCTGCGGGCCGCGGCCGGCTCGCCCGTGGGCTCCAGGGCGCCGAACAGATCGCCCGCCAGGCGCTCCAGGCTGCCGTCGGCATGGCGGCAGGCGAGGTGGATGGCGCCGGCTGGATCCTCGTAGCGCACGATCTTCATGGGGGCTTCGCGGGGGGCTGAACGGAGGACCTGCCGATGGGCTGCCGGCAGGCTGGGAGGCGCCTGCGGCGAACACTCTCGCCTGGCAGCCCGTGGATGATGGGGGCACCAGCGGAACCAGGAGCACGCCGTGGTCGCCGAACCCCGTCGCCAGCGGAGCACCACCCTCCGGGGCGCCGAGCTGCTCAATGATCCGCTGCTCAACAAGGGCACCGCCTTCAGCCGGGAGGAGCGGCGGGCCTTCGGACTGGAGGCCCTGCTGCCCTGGCAGGTGGAGACGATCGAGGCCCAGGTGGAACGCTGCCGGCTGGCCTTCGGCGCCATGGGCAGCGACCTGGAGCGCTACGCCTATCTCCAGACCCTGAGGGAGCGGAACGTCACCCTGTTCCACCGCTTCCTCGCCGACCACATCGAGCTGGCGATGCCGATCGTGTATACCCCCACGGTGGGGCAGGCGATCCAGCACTTCAGCCACACCTACCGCAGCCCCAGCCAGGGGATCTACCTGGCGGCCACTCAGCAGGAGCGGCTCGAGGAGCTGCTGGCCCAGGCCTGCGGCGGCCCCGCCGGCCAGGCTCCTGACCTGCTCCTGGTCACCGACGCCCAGGGGATCCTCGGCATCGGCGACCAGGGGGTGGGGGGCATCCAGATCTGCCAGGGGAAGCTGGCGGTGTACACCCTCTGCGCCGGGCTCGATCCGGCCCGGGGCCTGCCGGTGATGCTCGACGTGGGCACCGACCGGCCCGAACTGCTGGCCGATCCCTGCTACCCCGGCCTGCGCCGGCCCCGGCTGCAGGGGGAGGCCTACACCGCTTTCCTCGACCGCTTCATCGCCGCGGTGCAGGCGGTCTGCCCCGGCGCGCTGGTGCACTGGGAGGACTTCGGCGCCGCCCACGCCCGCCCCGTGCTGGAGGCCTACCGGCACCGGGTGCCGAGCTTCAACGACGACATCCAGGGCACCAGCAGCGTGGCGGCGGCGGCGATCCTGGCGGGCCTGCGGGGCCTCGGGCGGCCGCTGGCCGACCAGCAGATCGTCATCTTCGGGGCGGGCAGCGCCGGCTGCGGCATCGCCGAGCGGCTCTGGCGCCTGCTGCAGCGCCAGGGGCTTTCGGCCGCCGAGGCCGCCGACCGCCTCTGGCTGATCGACCGCGACGGGCTGATCCACACCGGCACCCCGGGCCTGTCCGGCGGCGCCCGGCCGTTCGCCAAGGGGCCCGAGCTGCTGGCGGCACGGTTCGGGGCGGCGGCCCCTGGCGACGGGCCGGGCCCGGGCCTGCTGGCGGTGATCGAGGCGGTGCGGCCGGGGGTGCTGATCGGCACCTCCACCGCCGCCGGGGCCTTCGATCAGGCGGTGGTGGAGGCCCTCTGCGCCGACGGCGGGCGGCCGATCGTCCTGCCCCTGTCCAATCCCACCCCTCTGGCGGAGATCACCCCGGAGAACCTGCTGCGCTGGAGCCGCGGCCAGGCCCTGGTGGCCACCGGCAGCCCCTTTCCGCCAGTGATCTGCGCCGACAGCGCGGGCGAGCCGATCGAACGGGTGATCGGTCAGTGCAACAACTGCTTCGTGTTCCCGGGCCTGGGCTACGGCGCCGTGGCGGTGGGCGCCACGGAAGTGAGCGACGCCATGATCGATGCCAGCATCGAGGCCCTGGCCGGGGTGATCCCGGCCGCGACCGATCCCGACGCTCCGCTGATGCCCCCCCTGGCGGCGGTTCAGGCGGTGTCGCGGGCGGTGGCCGAAGCGGTGGCGATCCAGGCGGTGCGGGAGGGACTGGCCCGCCGGGCCGCCACTCCCGAGGCCGCCCTCGCGCGCCTGGAGGCCTGCCGCTGGAGCCCCGCGTACGCCGAACTGCAGGGCTGAGCTGAGGCAGCCGGCGGGGCACGGGGATCAATAAGTCCTGTGTCACCCCCTCGCGCAGGCGCCGGCCCTCGCCTTAGCACCTTGGGCACCAACCCCCCGCGCGATGGGCTTCTTCGTCCAGCTCACCGACGCCATCGCCGCCCGTCAGTCGCTGCTGGTCACCGGCCTTGATCCCAACCCGGAGATGCTGCAGGCCTGGGCCCATCGCCGCGGCATGGGTGGCCGTTCGTTTCTCTCCCAGGCCCGCCACTGGATCAAGGCGGTGGTGGAGGCCACCGCCGACCACGTCTGCGCCTACAAGCCCAGCCTGGGCTTCTACCAGGCCCTCGGCCCGGTGGGACTGGAACTGCTGCGGGAGGTGCGGGAGCTGGTGCCGCTCGACATCCCCCTGATCATCGACACCAAGCACGGGGACCTGAACAGCTCCTCGGCGCTGGCCCACTACCTGTTCCGCGAACTGGGCGCCGACGGCGTCACCCTCTCCCCCCTGGCCGGCCAGGACATCGCCGCCCCGTTCCTGCTGTATCCCGACAAGGCGGTGGTGATCACCTGCCACAGCTCCAACGCGGCCGCCCGGGTGCTGCAGCACCACCCCAACGAGAGCGATCCCCTCTACCTGCGGATCGTGCGGGAGTGCCAGCTCTGGGCCACCCCCGACCAGCTGCTGCTGGAGGTGGGCACCAGTGACCCGGCGATCCTGGCCCGGGTGCGCCAGGAGGCCCCGGAACGGTTCCTGATCCTGCGCAGCCTCTGGGGCGAGGAGGATCGCCTCGACGCCCTGCTGGAGGCCGGGCTGAGTCCGGCCGCCGACGGCCTGCTGATGCCCCTGCCCCAGAACCTGCTGGTGGAGGACGACATCGCCGTCCGCGCCGCCGCCCTCAAGCAGCGGATCAGCGAACGCCGGGACCGCTGGCTGGAGCGGCGGGCGCCGGACCAGGGCGAGGCCTGCAGCCTGTGGCTGCCCGAGCGTCGCCCGGAGAGCAGCGCCGAGGCCGCGGCCGGCGCGGACGCCGATGGCTCCGGCGATCCCCTGGCCAGCCTGATCCTCGACCTGTTCGACATCGGCTGCCTGCTGTTCGGCGACTACGTGCAGGCCTCGGGAGCCGTCTTCAACTACTACGTGGATCTGCGCCAGATCATCTCCGATCCCAACCTGTTCCACCGGGTGCTGCACGCCTACGCCGGCCAGCTCGGGGAGCTGGTCTTCGACCGCATCGCCGGCATTCCCTACGGCTCCCTGCCCACCGCCACCGGGCTGTCGCTGCAGCTGCACAAACCCCTGCTCTATCCCCGCAAGGAGGTGAAGGCCCACGGGGCCCGCCGCCTGATCGAAGGGGATTTCGAGGAGGGCGACCGGGTGGTGGTGGTGGACGACATCCTGATCACCGGCAACAGCGTGCTCGAGGGCATCGCCAAGCTGGAAAGCTCCGGCCTGGAGGTGGAGGACGTGGTGGTGTTCATCGACCACGGCGGCCGGGCCGACACCAGCGCCCGCGAGCGGCTCGCCCGGGCGGGCTACCGCTGCCACGCCGTGCTCGACATCGCCCGCATCACCGCCGTGCTGCACGCAGCCGGGCGGCTCAGCGATGACCAGGCCGCCACCCTCGGCCATGCCCCAACGACCCTGGCGCCGGACGTCGAGGGGATACTGGCCAGCTCGTAGAGTGGAGCAGCACCCCTGCAAAACCCGGGTGCCCCCTTCCGCCATGCCCCAGGTCCAGGGTCAGCCCCCCACGATCGGAGAGCTGGAGGCGAAATATTCCCTTTACTGCAAGGCGATGCGGCTCCTGCTGAAGGAGGGCCGCACCATGGAGGCGATTCAGAAGACGGTCTGCTGGAGCCGCCTGGAGCAGCTCCATATCTGCCTTCCCAGCCGCTACAAATCCCCGGATTACCTCTATGCCGTGCTGAAACGCGACCTGCGCTGATCGCGGGCCGGCGGCCGCCCCTGCCAGGATCGGGCGGCGATCAGGGTCGGTGCCCACCCAGGCGTTTCCGTGAAGTCGATCTCCGACCCCTTCCTGCGCCGGCCGGTGCTGACGCTGGTGATCAGCCTGCTCATCCTGCTGGGGGGCCTGGTGAGCCTGCCGGTGCTGCAGGTGGAGAACCTGCCACCGATCGCGCCAGGACGGGTCACCGTGCGGGCCAGCTATCCCGGGGCCGGACCGGAGGTGGTCGAGCAGGGCGTCACCGCCCTGCTGGAGAAGCAGTTCAACGGGCTTGAACGCCTCGACACGATCCGCTCCACCAGCTCCGCCAACGGCAGCACGATCACCCTGGGCTTTGAGGGCGGCAACCCCGAGCTCAACCAGATCAACACCCAGAACGAAGCCGCCGTGGTGGCGCGCCAGCTTCCGGCGCCGGTGGCCCGTTTCGGGGTGCAGGTGCGCCGCAGCTCCGATGATCTGCTGATGGTGCTGAGCTTCAGCGCCAGCCGCGGCACCTATGCCGACACCTTCCTCACCGGCTGGGTGGATCAGGTGGTGCGCGACCGGCTGCGGCGGGTGCCCGGCGTCGGTGACGTCAATCTCTTCGGCGGCAGCAGCCTGGCCTTCCGGCTGTGGCTGGACCCGGACCGGCTCCAGTCCCGCAACCTGACGATCGCCGAGGTGCGCCAGGCCCTGCAGCAGCAGAACGTGCTGGCGGCCCTGGGACAGACAGGAGAAGCTCCCGTCCCGGCGGACCAGGTGACCACCCTGCCGCTGCGGATGGAGGGACGCCTGCGGACGCCCCAGGAGTTCGAGAAGCTGGTGGTGGCCCGCACCGGCGACGGTGGGGTCACCCTGCTGAAGGACGTGGGACGGGTGGAGCTCGGCAGCGAGACCTACGACACCATCGCCACCAACCTGGACGGCAACACGGCCGTGGCGATGGGCATCTTCCAGCGCGATGGCAGCAACGCCCTCGAGGTGCGGCAGGGCGTCGAGATGGCCCTGGACGCCCTGGCCCCCCGCTTCCCGCCGGGGGTGGCCATGGAGGTGATCGTCGATGAGGCCGAGAACGTGCGCGCCAGCATCGATGGTGCCGTGGAGGCCCTCAGGGACGCGGTGCTGCTGGTGTTCCTGGTGCTGCTGCTGGGTCTGGGCAACAGCCGCCTGGCCCTGATCACCGCCGGCGCCGTGCCGGTGGCCCTGATCGGCTCGTTCAGCGTGCTGAAGCTCACCGGCAGCTCGATCAACACCCTCACCCTGTTCGGCATGGTGCTGGCCTCCGGGCTGGTGGTCGATGACGCCATCGTGGTGAGCGAGGACATCGGCCGGCGCATCGAGAACGGTCGCCCCCCCCTGCAGGCGGCGCGGGAGGCGATGGCGGAGCTGGGCAGTGCGGTGGTCGCCACCTCGGTGGTGCTGGTGGTGGTGTTCCTGCCGGTGCTGACCATGGAGGGGAGCGTGGGCCGGCTGTACGCCCCGATCGCCATCGCCATCAGCAGCGCGGTGGTCTTCTCCACCATCAACGCCCTCACCTTCACCCCGGTGGCCGCCAGCCGCCTGCTCCACGCTGAGCGGCGGGAACCGGCCTGGCTGCGGCGCTGGATCGACCCTCCCCGGCGGGCCCTGGAAGCCCTCGAAGCCCCCTACGCCCACCTGCTGGAGGGGGTGCTGGCCCGGCGCCGACTCGTGGTGGCCCTGCTGCTGGCGGGGCTCCTGCTCACCGTTCTCACCCTGCGGCAGTTCCCCACCGCCTTCATCCCCCAGGAGGACACCGGCCAGTTGCGTGGGGTGGTGATCCTGCCGGAGGGCTCGGCCCTGCCCCAGACCCAGAAGGTGCTGGAGCAGGTGAGGCTCCTCGCCGGCAAGGAACCGGCGATTCGCAGCGCCAACTTCTATGCGGGCCGCTCCTTCGGCGACAGCAGCCCCAACAAGGGGCAGTTCTTCCTGCGGCTGCGGCCCATCAAGGAGCGCCCCGAGGCCGACCAGAGCAGCGTGGCCGTGGCGGAACGGATGAACGCCCTCCTGGGTAAGGGGATCCGCGATGCCGTGGTCCAGCTCAGCGAGGCCCCGAGCGTGCGCGGCTTCAGCAGCGAAGGGGGCCTGGAGCTGGAACTGCTCGACACCAGCGGCGGCCTGCTCAGCCTGGCCGCCTTCGAGCAGGAGGCCCGCTCCTTCATCGCCGACGCCCAGGCCAGCGAGGTCCAGGGCCGGCCGGCCTTCCAGCGGGTGTCGACCCGCTTCAGCGCCGGGGCCCCTCAGCTGACCCTGGTGCCCGACCGGCTGCGCATGGCCTCCCTGGGGGTGGATCTGTCGGCCGTGGTCGACACCCTGGGGGCCAGCTTCGGCAGCGATTACGTCAACGACACCTTCGAGGGCGACCAGGTCCGCAAGGTGATCGTCCAGCTGGACGGCCGCTCCCGCTCCGGTCCCGAGGACGTGCTGGCCCTGCAGGTGCGCAACCGGGAGGGACGGCTGATCCCCTTGGCCGAGGTGGTGCAGGTGGAGCAGGGGGCCGGCCCGACCACCATCAACCACACCCGGCTGGTGCGCTCGATCAGCATCCGGGCCCTGCCGCGGCGCGGCGTCAGCAGCGGCCAGGCCATGGCCCTGCTCGAGCAGGTGCACCGCAGCCGGGCCTCCGACGCCGTGGATCTCGAATGGGCCGGGCTGGCCCGGGAGGAAGCCCGCGCCGGTGGTGGCAACGTGCGGGTCTTCGCCCTGGGGATCCTGGTGATGGCCTTGGTGCTGGCGGCCCTCTACGAGAACTTCATCGATCCGCTGATCATCCTGGTCACCGTGCCCCTGGCCATGCTGGGCGCGGTGCTGGGACTGAGCCTGCGGGGCCTGCCCCTGGACGTCTACGGCCAGATGGGTCTGCTGGTGCTCTCCAGCCTGGCGGCCAAGAACGGCATCCTGATCGTGGAGTTCGCCAACCAACGGCTCCGGGCCGGCCTGCCCCTGGAGGAGGCGATCCAGGGCGCCGCCGTCGCCCGCCTGCGGCCGATCCTGCTGACGACGATCTCGTCACTGGCGGGCTGCATCCCGCTGCTGTTTCCCTTCGGCGCTGGGGCCGCCAGCCGTCTGAGCATCGGCACGGTGGTGTTCAGCGGCCAGCTGGTCTCCACCGTTCTCAGCCTGGCGGTGGTCCCCGCCGTCTACCGGATCGTCAAGGGCTGGGAGCTGCGCGGGCGGCTGGGGCGGCAGCGGCTTGTGACCGTGGACGCCCTGCCCGGCGCCCCGCCCCCGGAGGCCTGAGTCAGGCCGCGATCGCCACCGAGCGGTGCCACTGGCCCTCAGGGATCCGGCCGCCAGGCCCCATCCACGAACCGCTCCGGCTTCAGTCCCTGCTGCCGCAGCAGGGCGATCAGCCCCCGGTCGCCAAGAAGGTGCATCAGCCCCACCACCACCAGGGTGTCGTCGGGGCGCCGCAGGAACCCCCGCACCGGAGCCACCCAGGCCCCATTGCGCCGGACCACCAGCCGCTCGTGGAGATCCGGCCGCTGGCGGTAATCCCCGAGCAGCAGGGTCTCGAGACGGTCCAGGTCGCCGGCCCGCCAGGCGTCCTCGAGGACGTCCAGCCGGGGCCCGACCCCATCCAGTTCCTTCAGGGTGACCTCCAGCAGCTGCACCTGGTCGGTCCGGGGCAGCCCATCGAACAGCTCGAACTGCTCGGCCGGGGTCTCCAGGCCGTCGATGGGCTTGCGGTCGGCGGCGGCCCTGGCCTGGAGCTGGCCCTCCACCCCGCTGTCGGGGGAATAGCCCCGTTGCAGGAACTCGGCGGAGGCGAGCAGCAGGGCCACGGCCCAGGGCTCGAAACGATCGATCGCCGCCTCGGGCAGCCCCAGGCCCGCCAGGCGCGGCTGCAGGGTCCGCCAGGTGGCCGGCGGCAGGCCATCGCGCAGGGAGCGGCCGTCGGGATCAAGGGCCCGCGCCACCAGCTCACCGGCCAGGGCCGCCGGGCTGATGGCATCCATGTCGAGCTCCATCGCCAGCCGCTCCGCCTCCCCGTAGGCCAGGCCATAGGACGGGGGGAGTCCGGCCCGGTCGCGCCGCAGCTGGTGCAGGGAGCCGGCGATGAAGACGGTGCCGGCGCCGTCCCGCACCCGCCAGAGGGTGCCGACCTCGGCCGCTGCCGCCGCCGCCGGAAAGGTGGCCAGGACCAGGGCCGCCACAGCCACCAGGCGACGCCGCATCGACCGGGGCATCTGCGGTGGCATGGGCAGCGGCATCCACAGGCCAAGGGACGCTAGCCACGTCACTTCGCCCGACCCCGGGCTGGCCATGCTGAACGTGGCCTCCGCCGCCGATCCGTGCTGCTCGCCGCCTCCCAGCCGATCTGGTCGCTGCCGCTGGAGGGCGTCCACCAGGCCCTGCAGACCACACCGGAGGGCCTTGGCAGCGGGGAGGCGGAACGGCGGCTGGCGCGATTCGGCGCCAACCGTCTGCCGCCCCTGAAGCGTCGACCCCTGGCCCTCCGCTTCCTGGACCAGATGGTCCACTTCATGGCCCTGCTGCTGTGGGTCGCCGGCGGTCTGGCCTTCGCCGCCGGGACCCCCCAGCTGGGCTGGGCCATCTGGACGGTGGTGCTGATCAACGGCGTCTTCTCCTTCTGGCAGGAGTTCCAGGCCGAGCGCACCCTGGCCGCCCTCACCCGTGCCCTGCCCAGCCAGGTGCAGGTGTGGCGTGACGGCCAGCTGGTCTTTCTGCCGGCGGAGCAGCTGGTGGCCGGCGATCGGATTCGGCTCGAGGAGGGGGACAGGGTTCCGGCCGACTGCCGGCTGAGCGAGGCCCATGCGCTCTATCTGGACCTGTCGGTGCTGACCGGCGAATCCCTGCCGGTGGCCCGCCGCAGTGAGGCCCTCGAGGGCAGCCAGCTGCAGGCGAAGGTCAGCACCGGTGAGCGCATCAACCTGGTGATGGCCGGCAGCACGGTGGCTTCCGGACGGGGGGCGGCCTTCGTCTACGCCACGGGCCCCGAGACCGAATTCGGACAGGTGGCCCGGCTGGCCGCCGGCACCGCCCGCGGGGCCAGCACCCTGGAGGTGCAGGTGAGCCGGATCGTGCACACGATCTGCACCATCGCCGTCACCATGGGACTGCTGGCCTTCGGCCTCAGCGTCCTGCTGGTGGGGATGAACCCCTTGGAGAGCGTGGTGTTCGCCACGGGCATCATCGTGGCCAACGTGCCCGAGGGGCTCCTGCCCACGGTGACCATGGCCCTGGCCATGGCCGTGCAGCGCATGGCCCGGCGCAAGGCGCTGGTCCGCCGTCTGTCGGCGGTGGAGGCCCTCGGCTCGGTCAGCGTGATCTGCTGCGACAAGACCGGAACGCTCACCGGCAACCGCATGGCGGTGGAAAGCACCTGGCTGCCGGTGGCCGGGGAGGGGCTGGAGCGGCTGCTGCTGCGCTGTGCCGCCCTCTGCTCCAACGCCCGTCTGGAGCCGGCCACGGCCGGGGGCAGCAGTGCCGCCGAACCCTGGCGCGCGGTGGGGGATCCCACCGAAACGGCGATGCTGCTGGCCGCCGCCGCCGCCGGCCTGGCGCCGGGGGAGCAGCCGGGCCGGCATCCGCGACGCCGCGAAATCCCCTTCGACTCCCATCGCCGCCGCATGACCGTGCTGGTCGACTGGAGCGACGGGGCCGATGACCTGCCGATCGCCAGCGGGGGCTCCCTGCTGATCACCAAGGGGGCGCCACTGGATGTCCTCGACCACTGCACCACCTGGTTGTCGCCCGGGGCGGACCTGCCCCTGGACGCCGCCCTGCGCCAGCGGGTGGTGGAGGCCAATGACGGTCTGGCCGCCCGGGGCTACCGGGTCATCGCCGTGGCGCTCCGCCGCGGCGACGGGGGATGCGGCGAGGCGCCGACGGAGGCCCTGGAGAGCGCCCAGATGTTCCTCGGCCTGCTGGGTCTCTACGACCCGCCCCGTCCGGAGGTGCCGGACGCGATCCGTCAGTGCCGTGAAGCCGGCATCAAGGTGACGATGGTCACCGGCGACTATGGCCTGACGGCCCAGGCGATCGCCCAGCAGATCGGCCTGCTCGACCCGCCCGGACCCAGGGCCGGATCGACGGCGCAACAGCAGGCCAGCGCCGACCCGGTGCGGGTGATCGAGGGGTCCACCCTGGCCCAGATCAGCGACGTGCACCTGCGCCAGCTGCTCAAGTTCCGCAGCAGGCTGGTGTTCGCCCGCATGGCGCCGGAGCAGAAGCTGCGCCTGGTGCAGGCCTACCGCGCCCTCGGCGACGTGGTGGCGGTCACCGGCGACGGGGTCAACGATGCGCCGGCCCTGCG
The DNA here is from genome assembly GCF_019038515.1 of Synechococcus sp. CCAP 1479/10. NCBI lineage: Bacteria > Bacillati > Cyanobacteriota > Cyanophyceae > Synechococcales > Synechococcaceae > Synechococcus > Synechococcus sp. CCAP 1479/10. The sequence continues at coordinate 31,489 of NZ_JAFKRJ010000038.1, forward strand.
CGCCGCTGATGTCGGTCTGGCGATGGGGATCAGCGGCACGGACGTGGCCCGCGAAGCCGCCGACATCGTGCTGCTGGACGACAACTTCGCCACGATCGTGCAGGCCGTCCGTTATGGCCGCTCGGTGGTGACCAACATCGGCCGCTTCATCATCTACGTGCTGGCGTCCAACGTGCCGGAGGTGCTGCCCTTCCTGGCGATGGTGGCCGTCGGGATTCCGGCTGCCCTCACGGTGTTGCAGATCCTGGCCGTCGACCTGGGCACGGACCTGCTGCCGGCCCTGGGGCTGGGGGCCGACCCACCCGAGCCGGGGGTGATGCGCCTGCCCCCGCGCCCCAAGGGCCTGCCGTTGCTCAACCGGGCCGTGATGGTGCGCGCCTATCTGGTGCTGGGGCTGGTGGAGGGCCTGGTGGCCATGGCGGGCTATCTGCTCACCTGGCGGGCCAACGGCGTGGGCTGGAGCCAGCTGCGGGTCCTGGCCCCTCAGCTGCTGCATCACACGGCTGACGCCGGCGTGGTGGCGATCCAGCAGCAGGCCACCACCGTCACCTTCTGTCTGATCGTGGCCGGCCAGATGGGCACCCTGCTGGCCTGCCGCAGTGAACGCCGTCCCGCCTGGGCGATGCTCGCCATCCCCAATCCGATGCTCTGGCTGGGACTGGTCAGCGAGCCGCTGCTGGCCAGCGCCCTGGTGCTGCTGGCTCCGGTGGCGGCGGTGTTCGGGATGCGGCCATTCCCGATGGCCTGGCTGGGGCCGATGGCCCTGGCTCCGCTGCTGGTGATCCTCGCCGATGCCCTCGACAAGCGCTGGCGCCACGCTGGACAGGCGCCGCCAGGCTTCAGCAGATCCGCGGCAGCAGTTCCCCGCTGAGGGGCACCAGCACCCGCTCACTGCCGTAGGGGGTGCGCAGCAGCACCCGGCCCCGGGGGCAGCCGGCTCCGGGACCCGCTTCCAGCACCCGGCCGATCCAGGCCCCACCGGCCGGCGCCAGCACCTCCAGGGCCCGTTGCTGATCGGCCTCGGACACCACGGCCAGGAAGCGGCCCTCGTTGGCCAGGTGCAGCGGGTCGAAGCCCAGCAGCTCGCAGGTGCGCCGCACCGGCTCGGCCACCGGGATGCGCTCCTCCTCGATCCGCAGCTCCAGGGCGTTGGGGCCCGCCAGCTCCTGCAGGGCGCTGGCCAGGCCGCCCCGGGTGAGATCCCGCAGGCAGTGGAGCCGCACCCCCGCTCCCAGCAGCGCCTCCACCGCCGGCCACAGGGGCATGCAGTCCGTGGCCAGGGGGGGCTGCAGATCCAGGCCATGGCGGGCGGCCAGAATCGCCACCCCGTGGCGGCCCAGGTCGCCGCTCACCAGCAGCTGGTCGCCGGGGGCGATCGCCAGCGGATCGATCGGCGCGTCCACCTCCAGCAGGCCGATGCCGCTGGTGTTGAGGAAGGCCCCGTCCCCCTTGCCCCGCTCCACCACCTTGGTGTCGCCGGTGACGATGGTCACCCCGCAGCGCCGGGCCGCCTCCACCATCGAGCTGACGATGCGGCGCAGCAGGGCCAGCTCCAGCCCCTCCTCCAGGATCAGGCCCAGGCTCAGCACCAGAGGCCTCGCGCCGGCCATGGCAAGGTCGTTGGCGGTGCCCGTCACCGCCAGGCTGCCGATGTCGCCGCCCTCGAACTCCAGGGGCTGCACCACGTAGCTGTCGGTGGTGAAGGCGAGCCGGCCGTGGGGCAGGGACAGGCGGGCGGCATCGTGCAGCACCTGGTCGGGGTCGGCATAGAGACGGCGCAGTTCGGCGTCGATCAGCTGCTGCATCAGGGTGCCGCCGCCGCCGTGGGCCAGCTGGATGCGGGGTGTGGCGGGCGGGGCCGGCTCAGCCACGGCGGCCGTAGCGGTGGTAGGCGGCGCAGGCCCCCTCGGAGGACACCATCGGCGCCCCCAGCGGATGCTCGGGGGTGCAGGCGGTCCCGAAGGCCGGGCAGTCCATGGGCCGGGCGCGCCCCTGCAGGATGCGGCCGCTGATGCAGACGCCCTCCGCACCGGCCTCGGCCCCCGGCTCCGCACCGGCCTCAGGCCCAGCGGGCAGGTCGGAGAAGCGGGCCCCGGCCTCCAGGTTGCGGAAGGGCGGCCGCAGCCCCAGGCCGCCCCCGGGGATCACCCCGAAGCCCCGCCAGGGCCGGTCCACCGGCTCAAACACTGATTCCAGCAGGGCCCGGGCGGCCGGATTGCCCTGCTGGCGCACCACCCGGCCGTAGGCATTCGCCACCCGCACCTCACCCCGCTCCAGCTGGCGCACGCAGGCCACCAGGCCCCGCATCAGATCCAGGGGCTCGAAGCCGCTCACCACCACCGGCACCCGGTGCCGATCCGCGAGCTGCTCCAGTTCCGCGGTGCCCATCACGGCGCAGACGTGCCCGGCCGCCAGGAAGCCCTGCACCTGGTTGCCCTCGGCCGTGAGGATCGCCGCCATGGCGGGGGGCACCCGCACATGGGCCGCCAGCAGGGAGAGGTTGGCCGTCCCGGCGGCCGTCGCCTGACGCACCAGCAGGGCCGTGGCCGGGGCCGTGGTCTCGAAACCCACCGCCAGGAACACCACCTGGCGATCCGGATGGCGCCGGGCCAGGGCGAGGGCCTCCAACGGGGAGGTGAGCAAGCGCACGTCGCCCCCCTCGGCCCGCACCCCCAGCAGATCCCCCGGCCCCTCATCGGCGGCACTGCCCGGCACCCGCAGCATGTCGCCGTAGGAGCAGAGGATCACCTCGGGCCGGCGGGCCAGGGCCCGGGCGGCATCGATGGTGGCGGCGGGGGTGACGCAGACCGGGCAGCCGGGGCCGTGGATCAGCCGCAGCCCGGGGGGCAGCAGCTGGTCGAGCCCCCAGCGCACGATGGCGTGGGTCTGGCCGCCGCAGACCTCCATCAGGGTCCAGGGACGGGTGGTGATCGCGGCCAGCTCGGCCGCCAGCTCCCGCACGGCGGCCACCTCCGCCGTCGCCGCCAGCGGAGCAGTCACCAGGGACCTGGCGCCGCGGCGGCATCGGCGGGCAGGAAGGTCTGGACGGCGCGCATGTACTGGGAGCGCTCGTACTCGCTGGGATCGGGGCAGCGCTGCTGGCTCATGCAGCCGATCAGCTCCCGGGCCGTGGCGTGCTCGTGCTCCAGCAACCACTGGGCCAGCTCCTCCTCCAGCCCCGCCAGCCGGCCCGGACCGTGGCGCAGCAGGGCGGCCACCACCTGGGTGATGGCGGCGCCGGCCATCAGCAGCCGCACCACGTCGGTGCCGCGGTGCACGCCACCGGTGGCCGCCAGATCCAGCGGGTGGCGGCCGTGCAGCAGGGCGATCCAGCGCAGGGGCAGCCGCAGGTCGTGGGGGGTGGACAGCAGCAGGTTGGGCCGCACCTCCAGTTCCTCGATGTCGATGTCGGGCTGGTAGAAGCGGTTGAACAGCACCAGGCCATCGGCCCCGACGGCGGCCAGCCGCTTGGCCATGGCGCCGAAGTTGGTGAAGAAGGGGCTGAGCTTCACCGCCAGGGGCAGGGTCACCTCGGCGCGCACCTCGGCGACGATCTCCAGCACCTGGTTCTCGATCGCCGCGCTGGAGAGGTCGGGATCGGTGGGGACGGAATAGATGTTCAGCTCCAGGGCGCTGGCGCCGGCCGACTCCATCCGCCGCGCCACCTGCACCCACTGGCCCGGGTGGGCGCCGTTGAGGCTGGCGATCACCGGCACCGCCAGCCGGGAGCGGGCCTGCTCCAGGTGGCGCAGGTAGAGGTCGTGGCCCACGTGGAAGATCGAGGGCTCGGGGAAGTAGCTGAGCGCCTCCCCGTAGCTGTCGGCGCCCTGCAGGGTCACCCGGTGCAGCTCCAGCTGGTCGCGCTCGATCTGCTCCTCGAACAGCGAATGCAGCACCACGGCCGCGGCGCCGGCCTCCTCCAGCCGCAGCAGCTGGTCGATGTCCTCGCTGAGGGGAGCGGCGGCCCCCACCACCAGGGGACTGCGCAGCTCCAGGCCCAGGTAGGTGACGGACAGATCGGGGCGGGTCATGCCGGTGCCTCGCTCGGGGATGGGGCCGGGGTACCGGCGAGGGCCTGATAGATGGCCCAGCGCCGGGTCACCTCCAGCTCCGCCTGGCGCGCCAGGGCCCGGGCCCGCTCCGGCTGGCTGAAGGAGAGCATCCGGAAGCGGTTCTCCGTGGCCATGGCTTCGGCCAGGGGTCGTTTCTGGCCCCGGCTGTCGATCTGCAGCGGGTGTTCCCCCCGTTCGGTGCGGCGCGGGTCGTAGCGGTAGAGCAGCCAGCGGCCGGAATCCACCGCCGCCTTCTGCTGCTCCATGCCCCGGGCCATGTCGATGCCGTGGGCGATGCAGTGGGAGTAGGCCAGGATCAGCGAGGGCCCCGGATAGCTCTCCGCCTCCAGGAACGCCCGCACCGTGTGCTCGTCGCGGGCCCCCATGGCCACGCTGGCCACATAGACCGTGCCGTAGCTCATCATCATCAGCCCGAGATCCTTCTTGGGGGCGGCCTTGCCGCCGGCGGCGTACTTGGCCACCGCCGCCCGGGGGGTGGCCTTCGACATCTGGCCGCCGGTGTTGGAGTACACCTCGGTGTCGAGCACCAGGGCATTGACGTCCCGGCCGCTGGCCAGCACGTGGTCGAGGCCGCCGAAGCCGATGTCGTAGGCCCAGCCGTCGCCCCCCACCAGCCAGACGCTCTTCTTGACCAGGGCATCGGCCAGATCCAGCAGGCGGGCGGCTTCGGGGGCCTCCGGTGCCATGACGTGCAGCAGGCGCTTGAGCTCCTCCACCCGCTGCCGCTGAGCGACGATGCCGGCCTCATCGTGCTGGTCGCCGTCGCGGATCGCCGCCACCAGGGACCCGGGGAGCAGGGGGTCGGCCCGCTCCGGAGCCGGGCCCAGCCGCTCCAGCAGTTCGAGGGCCATCTGGCGCTGCTGGTCGATCGCCACCCGCATGCCCAGGCCGAACTCGGCGTTGTCCTCGAACAGGGAATTGCTCCAGGCCGGGCCGCGCCCCTCGGCGTTGGTGCTCCAGGGGGTGGTGGGCAGGTTGCCGCCGTAGATGGAGGAGCAGCCCGTGGCGTTGGCCACCAGCATCCGGTCGCCGAACAGCTGGCTGGCCAGCTTGAGGTAGGGCGTCTCGCCGCAGCCGCCGCAGGCGCCGGAGAACTCGAACAGGGGCTGCTGCAGCTGCTGCTGGCCGATCTTGTGCAGGTTGAGGTCGCCGCGGGCCATCTCCGGCAGCCCCAGGAAGTAGTCCCAGTGACCGCGGCCGGCCTCCCGCAGGGGGCGCTGGGGGGCCATGTTGATCGCCTTGCGCTTCGGCTCGGTGCGGTCGCGGGCCGGGCAGACCTCCACGCACAGGGCGCAGCCGGTGCAGTCCTCCACGGCCACCTGGATCGTGAAGCTGCGGCCCGCCAGGTCCGGATCACGGGCCGGGGCCTGGCGGAAGCCCTCCGGTGCGCCCACCAGGGTCTCCGGCGCCACCGCCTTGGCCCGGATCACGGCATGGGGGCACACCATGACGCACTTGCCGCACTGCACGCAGAGGTCGCTCTCCCACACCGGCACGGTCTCGGCGATGTTGCGCTTCTCCCACTGGGCCGTGCCCGTGGGCCAGGTGCCGTCGCAGGGCAGGGCGCTGACGGGCAGGGCATCGCCGCGCCGCTCCAGGAGGGGTCCGATCACCTCCCGCACGAACAAGGGAGCCTCGGCGAGCCGGTCAGCCGCAGGGGCCGGTGGCGGGAGGTCATCCTCGGCCGGCAGCTGGCGCCAGTCGAGCGGCTGCAGGTTGTCGAGGGTGGCATCGAGGGCGCGCAGGTTCATGGCCACCACCGCCTCCCCCTTGCGGCCGTAGGTCTTGCGCAGGGAGGCACGGATCTGCTCGATCGCCTCCTGGCGCGGCAGCACGCCGCTGACGGCGAAGAAGCAGGCCTGCATCACCGTGTTGATGTGCTGGCCCATGCCGGCCTCCCGGGCCACCCGGTAGGCGTTGATCAGCCACACCGAAAGGCCCCGCTCGCGGATGCCGCAGCGCAGCGACGCCGGCATCCGCCGCCAGCTTTCCTCGATCGGAAAGGGGCTGTTGAGCAGCAGCACCCCACCGGCGTCCAGGCCGGCCAGCAGGTCGAAGCGGTCGACGAAATCCCACTGGTGGCAGGCCACCAGGGTGGGACGCTCGATCAGGTAGGGGGCGCGGATCGGCCGGGGGCCGAAGCGCAGGTGCGACACCGTGACCGAGCCGGATTTCTTCGAGTCGTAGACGAAGTAGGCCTGGGCGAACAGGTCGATCTGCTCGCCGATGATCTTGATCGTGGCCTTGTTGCCCCCGACGGTGCCGTCCGAGCCCAGGCCGTAGAACACCGCCCGCATCTGGTCGGGCCCATCCACGTGGAAGTCCGCCGCGACGGGCAGCGAGCGATGGGTGACGTCGTCGTCGATGCCGACCGTGAAGTGGTTGCGGGGCTGGCTCAGCAGCAGGTTGTCGAACACCGCCTTCACCATCGCCGGGGTGAACTCCTTGGAGGAGAGGCCGTAGCGGCCGCCCACCACCTGGGGCAGGGGGCGATCGCCGTGGCAGGAGCGCCACTCCTCGCTGAGGGCCGCCACCGCATCGAGGTAGAGGGGTTCACCGCCGGCCCCCGGCTCCTTGCAGCGGTCGAGCACCGCCAGAGTCCGCACCGTGGGCGGCAGGGCGGCGGCGAACAGGCTCGCCACGAAGGGCCGGAACAGGCGCACCTTGAGCACACCCACCCGATCGCCGGCCGCGATCAGGGCCTGCGCCGTTTCCTCGGCGGTCTCGCAACCGGAGCCCATCAGCACCACCACCCGCTCGGCATCGGGGGCGCCCACGTACTCGTAGGGGCCGTACTGGCGGCCGGTGAGGCCGGCGAAGCACTCCATCGCCTCCACCAGGTGGCCGGGGAGGTCGTCGTAGAAGCGGTTCACCGACTCACGCGCCTGGAAGTAGACGTCCGGGTTCTGGGCCGTGCCCCGCAGCACCGGATGGTCCGGGGACAGGGCCCGCTGGCGGTGGGCGGCCACCGCCTCCATCGGCATCAGGGCGTGGAGCACCGCATCGGCGATGGGCTCGATCTTCTGGATCTCGTGGGAAGTGCGGAAGCCGTCGAACATGTGCAGGAACGGCAGCCGCCCCTTCAGGCTCGCCCGGGTGGCGATGGCGGCGAAGTCGCCGGCCTCCTGCACCGAGGCGGAGCAGAGGATGACGCAGCCCGTGCCGCGGCAGGCCATCACGTCGCTGTGGTCGCCGAAGATCGAGAGCCCCTGGGCCGCCAGGGAACGGGCCGCCACGTGCAGCACGGCGGGGGTGAGCTCGCCGGCCAGCTTGTAGAGGTTGGGCACCATCAGCAGCAGCCCCTGGGAGGCCGTGAAGGTGGTGGTCAGCACCCCCGCCTGGAGGGCGCCATGGACGGTGCCGGCGGCGCCGGCCTCGCTCTGCAGCTCCACCACCGCCGGCACCGTGCCCCAAAGGTTGGGGCGGCCCTCGGTGTTCCAGGCGTCGGCCCACTCCCCCATCGGCGAGGCGGGGGTGATCGGGTAGATGGCGATGGCCTCGTTGAGGCGGTAGGCCACCAGGGCCACGGCCTCGTTGCCGTCGACGGTGATGGTCATGGGGGGTCGTCCTCGACGAGGCTGAGGGCCAGGCCCACGTGCACCAGCACCCGATGGCCGACCGCCGCCTCGGGCAGACAGGCCAGGCTCACCTGCTGGCGCACCCCCCCGAAATCCACCTCGGCCATGCGCCAGAGCCCGTCGTTGTCGTCGTCGGAGGCGGCCCCGGTGGGCTCAGGCACTCCCGGCGGCGGCTGGACCCGGATCGAGAGGATGCGAGCCGGCACGGCCAGGCACATGGGGTGGGTTCGGCTCGGGGGCACTCCACCCGGTTGTAGGCGCGCCGACCGGATCTGCCCACGGACCGCCCACCGCCCAGACCTGCCCCAGGGCCAGCCCGCCATCGCTGCAGGGCACCACCTCCGGCCAGAACGGCCGCAGGCCGCGGGAGCGCAGCGCCGCGATCGCGGCCTCCAGCAGCAGCCGGTTCTGGAAGCAGCCCCCCGCCAGGGCCACCGGCACCCCCCCACGGCCGGCCGTGGCGAGGGCGACCGCGTCGGCCAGGGCCTCCGCCAGGGTGTGGTGGAAACGGGCGGCGCAGAGGGCCGGCGGCGCGCCGGCGGCGATCGCCGCCAGCAGAGCGTCCAGCAGCGGTTCCCAGTCGAGCCAGCCCAGGCTGGGACCAGCGGCGGCGGTGCCCGCCGCGACGGCCTCGGGTGGCAGCAGGGGGAGGGACCAGCGCCCAGTCTCCGGGGGAGCGGCGGCGGCGGCCCCTTCCAGGCGCAGACCCCCCTCACCCTCGTAGCTCTGCACCTGCACCAGGCCCAGCAGGGAGGCGACCGCATCGAACAGCCGGCCCATGCTGGTGGTCAGGGGGCAGTTGCAGCCGCTGGCGATGGCCTGCAGCAGCAGGCGGCGCTCAGCGGCCGCGAAGGCCGCCAGGCTGTGGCGGGCGCCGGGGTGCCCCAGGGCCCGGGACCCGGCGGCGGCCAGGAGCCCCAGGGCCGCCCGGCGGGGTTCCGCCATGGCCCGCTCACCCCCAGGCAGGGGGAAGGGCCGCAGGGCCACCAGTCGCTCGCAGGAGGGATCGCCGGGCCCGCCCAGCAGCAGCAGCTCTCCGCCCCAGAGCTGGGGGCCGCCGTCGGCCCCCGGGGCGTAGCCGAGCCCATCCCAGGTGACGGCCAACAGCGGGAAGGGCAGCCCGTGCTCGGCCAGCACGGCCAGGCCGTGGGCCCGGTGGTGCTGCACCGTTTGTTGCGGCCACGGCTGATCGGCGGCGAGCTGGTGGCTGAGGTAGCCGGGGTGGGCATCGCAGGCGATCCGCGTCAGCCGCCCGCCCCAGCGCCGCTCGATCGCCGCCAGACCGTCGGCCAGCCGCGACAGCAGACGGCCCTCGGCCAGGTCCCCCAGGTGGGGGGCCAGCCACAGCCGCCCGACCAGCGCCAGGGCCGGCGCACTCTTGAGATCCCCCCCAAGGGCCACCACACCATCGGGCGCCGCACCAGGACCCGCCGCCAGCACCAGGGGCTCCGGGGCATAACCCCGGGCCCGGCGCAGCAGGGCCGGCCGGCCATCGATCAGCTGCAGCACCGAATCATCCAGGGGGCGGGCGATGGCGCGGTCGTGCACCAGGAAGACATCGGCGATGGGGCCGCCGGCCCCGGCCCCCAGCCGCTGCACCGCTTCGGCGGGATCGATGCAGAGCGGCTCACCGCTGGGGTTGCCGCTGGTGGCCACCAGGGGCCCGCCGAAGGCGCGCGCCAGCAGGTGGTGCAACGGCGACGCCGGCAGCATCGCCCCCAGAGAGGGGCTGCCCGGGGCCACCCCCGGCAGGGCGTCGGTGGCGGCCAGGCGGCGCCGCAGCAACACGATCGGGGCGGCGGGATCCGCCAGGGCCCGCCGCTCGGCGGCGTCGATGACGCAGAAGGGGGCCAGGGCTTCGGCCTCGGCCACCAGCAGGGCGAAGGGCTTGGCGGGCCGTCGCTTGCGCCGCCGCAGCCGGGCCACCGCCGCGGCGTTGGTGGCATCCACCAGCAGCTGGAAACCGCCCACGCCCTGCAGGGCCAGGATCTTCCCCGCCGCCAGCAGATCGCAGCAGGAGCGGATCAAGGCGGCGGGGCTGGCGGCGGAACCCGCCAGGGGCGCCCCGGACCCATCAAGCAGCGCCAGCCGCGGCCCGCACACCGGGCAGGCGATGGTCTCGGCGTGGAAGCGGCGATCGGCGGGATCCTCGAACTCCCGGCGGCAGGCCGGGCACAGGGCGAACGGCGCCAGGGTGGTGCGGGCCCGGGCCCAGGGCTCGGCGGTGGCGATGCTGAAGCGGGGACCGCAGTCGCAGCAGCTGATGAAGGGATAGCCGAAGCGGCGATCGGCGGGATCGGCCAGTTCGGCCAGGCAGGCGCTGCAGGGGGCCCGATCGGCCACCAGCGACGACGCGAACAGGTCGATGCCGAGCGGCTCGGCCTGGCCGGTCACGATCCGCACCCCCGCCTGGAAGGGACCCGCCGCGGGGGCGGCGGCTGCCAACCAGACGGGATCCAACGGCTCCAACCGGGCCCCGGGGGGCAACTGGAGCGGCAGGCGCCGCAGGAACGCCACCAGCGAAGGCCGCTCCCCCTCCAGCCGCAGGCGCACCGCCCCCGGGCCGTTCTCCACCTCGCCGCTGAGCTCCAGTTCGGCGGCCAGCCGATGCACCAGGGGCCGGAAGCCGACCCCCTGGACCACGCCGCGGCACTCGAGCTGCAGCCGGGCCCGGCCGGCCATGGGTGGCCGGCTCACCCGGCGACGGCCACCCGCTCCATGCCGAGGGCCGCCAACAGCGCGGCGATGCCCTCGCCGCTGCGGGCGGAGACCTCCACGATCCGGGCCCGGGGGGCCACCCGGGCGATGTGGCGACGCGCCTGGGGTGCGTCGAAGCCACAGGCCTCAGCCAGGTCGCCCTTGCTGATCACCACCACGTCTGCGGAATGGAAGGTGGCCGGGTACTTGAGGGGCTTGTCCTCCCCTTCGGTGACCGACAGCAGCACCACCCGCTGGCTTTCGCCCAGGTCGAAGGCGGCCGGGCAGACCAGGTTGCCCACGTTCTCGATCACCAGCAGCTCCAGGCCCGCCAGGGGATGGCCGAGGTGGTCGAGGTCGTGCAGGGCCCGGTGCACCATCGCCGCCTCCAGGTGGCAGGCCTGGCCGGTGGTGATCTGCAGGGCCGGCACCCCGGCGGCCCGCAGGCGACGGGCGTCGTTGTCGGTGGCCAGGTCCCCCACAATCACCGCCATCGGATGGCGCACCGCCGGAGAGGACGGGGCCAGCTCCAGGGCCAGCCGCTCGAGCAGGGCGGTCTTGCCGGAGCCCGGCGAGGAGAGCAGGTTGATCACCCGGACGCCGGCGGCGGCGAAATGCTCCCGGTTGGCCGCCGCCTGGGCATCGTTGTGGACCAGCAGGCGCTGGCCCAGCTCCAGGTGTCGGGGGGCCTCAATGGCGGGGGCGACCGGTTGGCCGCAGTTGCAGTCGACACACATCGCAGGATCGACCCCAGACAGGTGAGCGGCACGGAAAAGCCCCGCCGGGGCCCGGCCTCCCCCGAAGGCTAGGCACGGAGTTCCGACGGGGCCGGGGCCCTGAGACCCCTGATCACCAGAGGCCGCGGATCGGCGCGGGGGCCGGTTCGGGCTGGTAGATCGGCGCAGGAGCCGGTGCGGGCTGCATGATCGGTTCCGGCTCCGGGGTGGGAGCGGGCGCGGCCGCCACAGGACGGGCACCGAAGCGGTAACGGAAGCCGATCTTGCCGCCGAAGCTGTTGAACGCGTCGAAGGTCAGGTTCTCGGAGGAATAACCGCCGGCACCTTGATAGACGCCCTCAAGGTAGACATCGGAGTTGTAGCTCATGGCGTAGCTGACACCGACCTTGGCCTGCCAGCCGAACAGCCCCTTGTTGACGCTGTTGGTGGGGAAGCCATTGAGGCTGAAACTCGGGGTGCTCAGGTTGGTGTACCCGATGCCACCGCCGATGTAGGGCGTCCAGCGGCTGTTGGTCTCGATGTCGTAGTAGAGGCTGGCCAGCACATCATTCTTGTTGATGATGCCGGAGACGTTGTTGGTGAAGGGCACGATGCCGAAGGCACCGAAGCCGATCGGATTGGCGGCACCAACGGCATTGAGGCTGGCCCGGCTATAGCCGTAGGTGAGCTCGGCGCGGAGGGCGCCGAAGTCGTAACCCACGCCGACGTCCCCGGAGAAGCCGCCGCCGAGGTCAAGTTTGGTGGAGTTGTTGTTGCCGAAGTTGAACAGCAGCGGTGTGAAGAAGGGAGAAACGAGCGTGCCGGTGCTGTTGACCGTCTGGTCGCTGGGAGTCTGGGCGCCGGCACCGATGGTGAGGTACCACCCCTTGGCGGAATAGACCTCCTTCACCACCGGCTGGGGGTAGGTCTGGGCGATGAGGGTGGCGTCCGGCGCGACCTGGGGAGCCAGCTCTGCGCTGGGGGCTGCCACCGAAGGAGCGGATTCCAGGGCCGGAACCGCCGCGGCGGGGCGATCACTGGGGCCGGCCTCAGCAAGCCCGGGAAGGCCTGCGGACGATTCCAAATTCACGGGATTCGTCACGGGCTCGGTGCGTTCGCCAGCAGGCCTGATTTCCGCCATCGCGGGACCGCCAAGCAGGAGACCACCTGTTGCGGCGATTCCCACCCCGCGGAGAAACGTCCGACGGAATGTCCTGGTGGAATGCTTCGAGAAATAAGTCATGGGGGTTGCGCTCCTCTCACTCATTTACAAATAAACCCACGCCATGGACGAATTTGCGGGCCATGGACAGCATCAGTCCTGGCACAGAGTGGCGATAAAAAGAAAACTTGCACAAGTTTACGTTTCGCACCTCAGCCCTTTGCTATTTCAACCTTGAACGCATAATGGATGGAACATTTTCCGCTCCTGAGCGGGATCACCGCCAACCTCGGGCGCGACGGCCCCAGCCCCCTAACGAGCCTGGCCGATCAGTCGAGGTCCAGGGAGGCCAGCTGCAGTTCCCGGCCCCGCAGCAGCTCCCGGCTGATGCGGCCGCAGCGGGGGCACGCGCAGCAGCCATCGCGCGCCGCGAAGGGCTGCTCGCAGGCGGCACAGAGGCATTCGGCGCTCACCGCCTCGATCACCAGCCGGGAGCCGGCGGCGATGGTGCCCGCCATCACCACCGTGTGGGCCAGCCGCAGGGCCTCGATCTCCACCCCCGCCAGGCTGCCCACCCGCAGGGTGATGGCGGTGATGCGGCCGGCCCCGTGCAGGGCGGCCTGCTCCAGGGCCTGCTGCCGCACGGCGTCCATGAGGCTCAACTCATGCATGGGGCGCCGCCGCCTCCCCCAACCAGCCCCGCAGCAGCCGGCGTGCCTGGGGCAGCTGGCGCCGCATCTGGGGCGAGAAGCGCTCGCCCCAGGAGAAATCGAAGGCCGGCACGAGCAGCTCGTGGGCCGGCACGCAGCGGTGGAACAGCTGCTCGGCCAGGGCCAGCAGCCGGGCGGGCGCCACCCGGTGCGTGTCCCGCTCCCAGCCATCCGTGGCCAGCAGGGGCCGCAACAGACAGCGGCTGCGCGGGGGCGCCAGCCAGGCATCGACGATCAGCAGTCGGTCGGCCGCGGCCACCGCCTCAGCCAATTCGGGGGTGAGCTGGTGGCGCTGCAGCCCGAGGCCCTCCACCAGGTGCCAGCCCACCCCGTCATCGCCGCGCAGGGGGTTGCCGATACCGATCAGCAGCGCGCCGCCGGTGCCGACCCCGGCGCCGCTCATCCCCGCAGGCGCTCGGCCAGCACCGTGCCGTCGGCGGCCAGCAGCTGCAGGCGCAGCGGCATCTGGCCGGCGGCGTGGGTGGAGCAGGAGAGGCAGGGGTCGAAGCAGCGGATGCCCGCCTCCACCCGGTTGAGCATCGCCTCGGGGATCTCGGCGCCGGCGGGGACCGGATCGGGGATGTACTCCTGGGCGATCTGGTGCACCGTTCGGTTCATGGCCAGGTTGTTCTGGCCGGTGGCGATGATCAGGTTGACGCTGGTGAGCAGGCCGTCGTCATCCACCTTGTAGTGGTGGAAGAGGGTGCCCCGGGGCGCCTCGCTGACGCCCACCGCCTCGTTGCGGTTGAGGGAGGCCCGCAGGCGGATGCGGCCGTGCATCAGCTCGGGATCGGTCACCAGGATCTCGATCGCCTCCAGGCAGGCCACGATCTCCACCAGCCGGGCGTGGTGGTAGGCGAAGCTCGAGGTGGCCGGCTGGCCGCTGCGCTGGCGCAGTTCCGCCAGCTCCCGGTCGGCCCAGGGGGTGCCGACGCTGTCGCAGACGTTGAGCCGGGCCAGGGGGCCCACCCGGTAGATGCCGTCGGGGTAGCCGAGGGGCTTGTAGTACGGGAACTTGAGGTAGCTCCAGGGTTCCACCGCCTCACCGAGGAACTCGGCGTAGTCGTCCTCGCTGAGCTGGTCGGCCACGATCGCCCCATTCGCATCGCGGAAGCGGATGCGCCCCTCGATGTGCTCCCAGAGCCCGTTGGGGGTCACCAGGCCCATGAACAGGCTGGGGAAGTCGCCGAAGACCCGCTGCTCCTTCTGCAGGGGGCCATCCAGCAGCTTCTTGTAGAGCTCCAGCGCCAGGGTGACGGTGGCGCGGGCTTCCGGCAGGCGATCCAGGATCCAGTCCTTGGCCTCCTGGCTCAGGGGGGAGCGCACGCCCCCGGGCACCGCCCAGGCGGAGTGGATCTTGCGGCCGCCCAGGAGCTCCAGGATCTGCTGGCCGAACTGGCGCAGGCGGATGCCGGCCCGGGCCAGATCGGGGTCGGCGGCCATCAGGCCGAAGACATTGCGCTTGGCCGGATCGCTCTCCCAGCCCAGCAGGAAATCGGGGCTGCTGAGGTGGAAGAAGGAGAGGGCGTGGGACTGGGTCAGCTGGGCCAGGTTGAGCAGCCGCCGCAGCTTGTCGGCTGCCGGGGGGATCGAAAGGGCCAGCAGCTTGTCGCCGGTCTTGGCGGCCGCCAGCAGATGACTCACCGGGCAGATGCCGCAGATGCGGGCGGTGATGCCCGCCATCTCGGTGAAGGGCCGGCCCTCGCAGAACTTCTCGAAGCCCCGGTACTCCACCACGTGGAAGCGGGTGTCGGTGAGGTGGCCAGCCTCATCGAGGTGGAGGGTGATCTTGGCGTGGCCCTCGATGCGGGTCACCGGATCGATGATGACGGTGCGGGTCATGGCGAGGTCCTCATCCGAAGCGCAGCATGGCGGGCCCCTCCATCACGGGCCGCTCGCCGGCCAGCAACGGGGTGATCGCCTCACGGATGCGCTCGGCGGAGGGTGGGCAGCCCGGCAGGTAGAGGTCCACCGGGATCACCTCATGCAGGGGCAGCACCCGGGGCAGCAGCTCAGGGACGATGCCGGGGGCGAAGGGCAGCTGGCCGGTGGCATCGGCCAGCTCCAGGTAGCCCCGCTCCAGCACCGCCTTGGCGCTGTCATGGCCGCCATCGAGCAGGTTGCGCAGGCCGGGCACGTTGGCGGTGACGGCGCAGTCGCCGAAGGAGATCACCAGGGCCGTGCGCTCGCGCACCTGCAGCGCCAGCTCGAGGTTGTCGACGTTGGCCACCGCCCCCTCCACCAGGGCGATGTCGACGTTCTCGGGGTAGATCTTGACGTCGGTGCCGACGGGAGAAAAGACCACATCCACCTTCTCGGCCAGGTCGAAGAGGAACTCGTCGAGGTCGAGGAACGACATGTGGCAGCCGGAGCAGCCCGCCAGCCAGACGGTGGCGAGGCGCAGCTTGGCGGCGGGCGGGGCGGGGGTCATGGGGTGGGGGGTCACTGGTTGTGCCAGCGGTGCTGGTCGCGGGCGCTGCGCAACAGGGCGGGCAGGCTGGCGTCGGGCTGTTTCTCGGCGGTGGTGTCGGTGTTGCGGAACAGGGCGCCGGTGGGGCACACCTCAACGCACTTGCCGCAGGAGGTGCAGGCCTGCACCTGGCCCCAGGGTTCATCGAGCCCGGCGACGATGTGGCAATGGCCGCCGCGGCTGCCGATGTCCCAGACGTGGGCCCCCTCGATCTCGTCGCACACCCGCACGCAGCGGGTGCAGAGGATGCAGCGGTTGTGGTCGAGGGTGAACTGGGGGTGGGAGGCATCCACCGACCGCTGGGGGTACTGGTAGGGGAAGCGGGAGTGGTCCATGCCCACGGTCACGGCCATGTCCTGCAGCTCGCAGTGGGTGTTGGCCACGCAGACGGCGCAGACGTGGTTTCCCTCGGCGAAGAACAGCTCCACCGTCATGCGCCGGTACTCCTTCAGCCGGGGGGTGTGGGTGTGCACCACCATGCCCTCGGCGGCGGCGGTGCTGCAGGCGGGCAGCAGCTTGGTGGACCCCTCCACCTCCACCAGGCACAGCCGGCAGGAGGAGACGGGATTGAGGCCATCGAGGTGGCAGAGGGTGGGGACGTCGGCCGCGGCGGCCCGGGTGGCCTCCAGCAGGCTGGCGCCGGCCGGCACCGCCACGTCCTGGCCATTGACGTTGAGGGTGACGACGGCCATCAGCGGACCCTCCCGGTGGCGACGCAGTCCGAAGGTTCCCTGCAGGCGGCCTCGTATTCGTGGCGGAACCAGCGCAGGGTGCTGAGCACCGGATTGGGGGCCGCCTGGCCCAGGCCGCAGAGGCTGGTGACCTTCACCATCTGGCAGAGGGCATCGAGGCGCTCCATGTCCTCGGCGGTGGCCCGGCGCTCCACGAAGCGATCGAGCAGCTGGGCCAGCTGCACGGTGCCGGCGCGGCAGGGGACACACTTGCCGCAGCTCTCGTTGACGCTGAAGCCCATGAAGTGGCGCGCCACCTCGGGCATGGAGGTGCTCTGCCCCATCACCACCATGCCGCCCGAGCCCATCATCGAACCCAGCTCCAGCAGGCTTTCGTAGTCGACGGGGGTGTCCAGCCGTTCCGCCGGGATGCAGCCCCCCGAAGGCCCCCCGGTCTGCACCGCCTTGATCGGTGAGCCATCGGGAACGCCGCCACCGATCACCTCCACGACGGTGCGCAGGGGTGTGCCCATCGGCACCTCCACCAGGCCGGTGTTGACCACCGCCCCGGAGAGGGCGAACACCTTGGTGCCCTTGCTGTGCTCGGTGCCCATGGCGGCGTACCAGTCGCCGCCTTCCCGCAGGATCGCCGGCACGGCGGTGAAGGTCTCGACGTTGTTGATCAGGGTGGGCGCCCCCCAGAGGCCCGACTGGGCCGGGAAGGGCGGCCGGGGCTGGGGCATGCCCCGCTGACCCTGGATCGAGAGCAGCAGGGCCGTCTCTTCGCCGCAGACGTAGGCGCCGGCCCCCACCCGCACCTCCAGCCGCAGGTTGAAGCTGGTGCCGTGGATGTGGTTGCCGAGCAGGTGTCGGCTGCGGGCCTGCTGCAGGGCCAGCCGCAGCCGCTCGATCGCCAGGGGGTATTCCGCCCGCACGTAAACGAAGCCGCGCTCGGCGCCGACGGCGTAGGCGGCGATCGCCATCCCCTCGATCAGCCGATGCGGATCACTCTCCAGCACGCTGCGGTCCATGAAGGCGCCCGGGTCGCCTTCGTCGGCGTTGCAGACCACGTAGCGGGGGCCGGGGGGCTGGAGGGCCACCGTGTCCCACTTCAGGCCCGTCGGATAGCCGGCGCCGCCACGGCCGCGCAGGCCGCTGCGGCGTACTTCGTCCCGCACCTGCTCGGGGCTGAGCTCCTGCAGGATGCGCTGCAGCTGGGCGTAGGTGCCGAAGGCGATCGCGTCGTCGATGGACTCGGGATTCACCTGCCCGCAGCCCTCCAGCACCACGGGCCGCTGCAGGGCGAAGAAGGGACCCTCCAGATCGATCCGATGGGCCGCCAGGTCATCGGCGGGGTTGGCGAGGGTTTCGGCGATCAGGGCCCCGGCCTGCTCCGGCGCCAGCCCCCCGAAGAGCTGGGTGCGACCGGGCCGGTCGCAGGCCACGAGCGGGCCGCTGCCGCACTGGCGCAGGCAGCCCACCGGCTTGATCGTCAGCTGGGAGGGATCGAGGCCGGCGGCGTCACGGGCGCCCTCCAGGGCGGTGCGCAGGGCCTGGCTGCCGGCGGAACGGCAGCCACTGGCATCGCAGCAGCGCACCTGCACAGGGGAAGGCATGGTGAACCGGGGGCACCTTTCCTTCTGCTAGCCAGGAAATGGCCGGGGCGCCGTTCAGCGGCCCTTGACGAGGCCCCGGGCAATGGAGTCTTCCGTGGCGGGCAGGGGGGTGTTGGCCGGGATGACGCCATTGGCGTAGAGCACCTGGCGGATCTGTTCCAGCAGCGGGGGCAGGTTGTTCTGTATCGGGTCGAGCAGCTCGTACTGCTCCTGGGGCCCGGGATAGCGGACCCCCCCCAGAACCGCGTCGGCGGCGCCGGGATCGAGGCCGAGGTAGTCGGCCACCTCATGGCGGATGGCGGCGGGACGTTGCCTCTCCTCCGCCCGCACCGCCTGCCAGCCCTGGACGAGGGCCAGGACGGCATCGGGGTGAAGGCGCAGAAACTCGGGTTCGACGGCGAGCACATCGAGGATCTCGTTGGGGAGCTGCCGGCTGGTGAACAGCGTGTCCAGGGGCAGGGCGCGCAGCAGAAGCTCGCTGCGGGGTGGGTAGCTGACCACCGCCGCCACCGTTCCCTGCCGCAGGGACGCCTCCCACGCGGAGGCGGGCAGGAACCGGAGCTGGGAGGGGAGCGGAGGGGGCAGATCCTGGGACTCGAAGGCGCGGGCCAGCAGGTAGCGGGAGAGGCTGCTGCGGTCGAGGGCGATCGGCCGGCCGACCAGGCCCTTGAGATCCTTCACGGTCTTGAGGGCCAGCACCTGGTCGCCACCGCGGGATTCGTCGATGACGTAGACGATCACCGGACAGCGCTCCGGTGCCGCCCCGCAGATGGTGACCACATCGATCGCCGTGGTGGCGATCGCCTGGGCCGCCCCCGCGACGTAGGCCTGCACCGCCCGGTCGTTGTCGGCGAAGTTGCGCAGGTCCAGCGTGAGTCTGCGGGGGTCGTAGTGCTGCCGGGCCTGGGCCAGGGCGAAGTAGGCGTAGCCCGGCCAGGGATTCATCGCCAGCACGAACCGGGGAGGCTGGCTTGGGCAGCCGATCAGCAGCGACAGCACCAGGGCCGCCAGAGCCGCAAGCGCACCGTTCCGGTGCCGCCAGCCCTTCCGGCGCCACCCCGGGGGATTGGCGAAGCCAGCGACAGCCCCCATGGGTGGGCCAGAAATGTGAAAAAAGTATTATGGGTGATCAGAGTGAACGGTTCCCTCCCCGTCCGGCCCCGTCGCCGACTCCCACGCTGCCGCCTTCTCCGCCGCCAGCTGAGCAACACCCCCGGGAGTCGAGCTCCCTGGTGGCTGCCGTGCTGGCCCTCGGAGTCCTGGGCACCGCCCTGCTGACCTGGAGCAGCATCCATCAGACGATCACGGAGCACCGCAACCGGGAGCAGCCCGCCGCCGATCTCGTCGTTGCCGCCCTGCACAGGAAGCTGGACAACACCGAATCGGTGCTGCGGGGTCTGGTCGGCCTTCAGATGGCGTCCCAGGAGGTCACCCTCGGGGAGCTGCAGCGCTTCGTCGGGTCCCTCGAGAGCGATGGCCGCAGCCTGGAGGGCATCAGCACCCTGGGCTTCGCAACGGCCGCCTCCGGGCAGGCGCCGATCCGGCTGGTCGCGCCGATGGATCCCGGCAGCCGCGCCCTGCTGGGGGCGGATCTCTGGTCGTGGGTGCAGGGCTCCGGCAAGGAACCCGGCCGGGAGTCCTCACCGCCGGAGGGGTGGCTGCTCCCCGGCCGCCCCCGGCCGGGGGAGCCGGCCTTCCTGGTGCAGATCCTGCCCTTCGGCAGCCACCCCGGCACGGCAGCCGCAGGGTCGCCAGCGGCGAAGCGCTGGGCCTTCGCCACCCTGCCGCTGCGGGATGTCGTGCGGGCGGCCCTCAACCATCCGTTGGTCCGGCTGGACGAGCCCGTGGATCTGCAGCTGTACGTCGGCGATCGCGCCGACCCCGCCCATCTCCTCTACGACTCCCGCAACCTCCCCGAGGCGGCCGTCCTGACCCATGCCCTCTCCCGCAGGATCGACACCGGAGGCCAGCGGTGGCTGCTGCTGGTGCAGGTCCCCCAGCATGGCACCGCTGACTGGCTGCCCAGCTGGGTGGCGGTGCTGCTGCTGGGTCTGACGACCAGCCTGCTGGCCGCCCTGCTGACCGGGGAGCTGCAGCGGCGGCGCCGACTGGCTGAACAGGAGGGCCGCAGCCTGGGGGAGCTGCGGAGCCAGCTGGAGGACAGCCTCCAGTGGCTCCGCCTCCACCGCCAGGCCTGCTCCCTGATCCAGGAGGGGATCGTGGTCACCGACCGGGACGGGGCGATCCTCGCCTGCAACGAGGCTTATGTCGCCATCACCGGCTACCCGGAGGAGGAGCTGGTGGGCCGCAATCCCCGCATCATGAGCTCCAGCTACCAGTCGGAGGGGTTCTATGCCGCCCTGTGGGAGCAACTGCTCGCCAACGACCGCTGGGAAGGGGAGATCTGGAACCAACGCCGCAGTGGTGAGGTCTATCCCGTCTGGATGCGGATGGGGGTGGTGCGGGACGGCTCCGGGGCCCCCAGCCACTACATCGCCGCCCTGACCGACCAGACCGTGCTGCGGGAGAAGGATCGGCAGCTGGAGTATCTCGGCTTCCATGACCCCCTGACCCGCCTGCCCAACCTGCAGATGGCCGAGCTCCGGCTGGGTCAGCTGTGCCAGCAGGCCCAGCCCCTGGTGGTGATCTGGATCGAACTGGACGGCATCAAGCGCATCGAGGAAAGCTTCGGCCAGGCCAAGGGCGATCAGCTGGTGCAGCTCGCCGTCGATCGGCTGGGAGGCTTCGTGGGGCCCGCCGACGTCATGGCCCAGGTCGGCAGGGGCGAGTTCCTGATCGTGCAGGCCCTGGAGGCGACCGGCCCCACGGCCCAGGAGACGGCCCGCACCCTCATGGCGGCTCTCACCGATCCAAAGGCTCCGGGGGCCGTGCTGGAGCTCACCCTGTCGGCCTGGGCGGGCATCAGCTGCTTCCCCCAGGACTCGAGAGAGCCGGAAAACCTGCTGCTGTTTGCCTCCACGGCTCTCGCCCAGGCCAGACGCCAGGGGCCGCAGGCCGTGCAGCGGTACGCGGCCGAGATGACGGTCCGCAGCCGCCACCGTCTGGCGATCGAAGCCCATCTGCAGCGGGCGGTGGAAGGGGGCCAGCTTGAGCTGCTCTACCAGCCCCAGGTGGATGGCCAGGGGACCCTGCTGGGGGCCGAGGCCCTGCTGCGCTGGCGCAGTCCCAAGTTCGGTTCCGTATCACCACTGGAGTTCCTCCCCATCGCCGAAGCCAGCGACCTGATCCACAGGATCGGCGAATGGGTGCTGCAGGACGCCTGCCGCCAGTGGCAGCTGTGGGTCCGGGCCGGTTTCGAGCCCGGACGGCTGGCGGTGAACCTTTCGAGCCGGCAGTTTCAGGATTCCCGCCAGACCGTGCCGGACATGGTGCAGGCGTGCCTGAGCCACTCGGGGCTGGACGTGACACGGCTGGAGCTGGAAATCACAGAGAGCTGCCTGATGCCGGCTCTTGGGACCCGGGAGCAACTCCTACGGTTGTTTGCGATGGGTGTGGAACTGGCGATCGACGATTTCGGTACCGGTTTCTCCTCCCTGAGCACCATCCACAACTTTCCGATCCGCAAGCTCAAGATCGACCGTTCCTTCGTGGATGGGGTCGATGGCAACCCCACCTCCCAGTCGATCGTGCGCGCCACCCTGGCCATGGCCGAGGGCCTCGGGGTGAACGTCCTGGCTGAGGGGGTGGAGCGCCCCGAGGAACTGGACTTCCTGGTTCGCTGCGGCTGCCCCGCCTTCCAGGGTTATCTGTTCAGCCGTCCCCTGTCCGCCGAGGCGTTTGAGGATCTGCTCCGCAGGGGAACAGGCCTCGGCCCGGTGGCGGGCGGTGAGCCGGCGGCGGTCCCCCTGCCATGAGAGCCCCCCGCCCCACCAGGACGGTGCGCCAGGGACTGCTCCTGGCCCTGCTGGCCGGCCTGGCGGTGCTCGGCAATGTGAGCGCGCTGCCGCTGTTCTTCGGCATCCAGATCCTGCTCGGATCGATCTTTCCCACCCTCATCCTTCTCTGGCGCCGGGGCTGGTGGAGCGTGGCGATCGCCGTTGTGGCCAGCCTCTACACCTGGAAGCTCTGGGGCCATCCCTGGGCCATCGTCATCTTCAGCGCCGAGGCCCTGTGGCAGGCGGTGTTCGTCAATCGCTTCAACGGCCCTCCGGAGAACGACCTCAAGGGCCGGATCATCCTGGCCGAGATCAGTTTCTGGCTCCTGGTGGGGACACCGATGGTGTTCTTCTTCTATGGCGTCGTGCTGCAGATCGATCCGGCGAATGTGGCCGTGACGGCCGCCAAGCAGGCGGTCAACGGCCTGGCCAACACGGTCACGGCCTTCCTCCTGTTCGTGCTGCTGCAGGTGTGGCGCAACCGCAGGGGCCAGGGACTGCTACCGCTGCGGGGCCTGGTGTTCTCCGTGGTGCTGGCGGCCTTCACGTTGCCGTCGCTGGCCCTCACCTTCCTCTCGGGCAACCTGCTGCAGGGGGCTGCCCAGGAGGCGGTGCTGGACAACCTTCAGACCGTCGCCGAGGCCGCGGCCCGGATCGATCCCCGCCAGCTCGCCGAGCCCACCCGGGGACTGCCGGCCAGCCCCGGCGCGACGGCCTTCCTGCTCATCGACAGGGAGGGCCACCGGACCAGCTCCAATCCTGGGTTGTTCCTGCGGCTGGAGAACAACTTCCTGCCGGCGCCACAGGAGTTGATCCAGCCGGATGGGCTTCAGATTCTGGTGCCAAGGGGTCAACGCCCCGCCCTCAAGGTGTGGATCCAGGGGTACTGGAGCACGACCGTGATCTCCGGCCGCCATCGGGTGCAGGTGGTGCAGCCCGCCCGACCAGTGGTGCTGAAGCTGCAGGCTCAGAGCACCACCCTGCTCACCGCATCGCTGGGGCTGATGCTGCTGGGGGTCCTGCTCAGCGAGCTGATGGCCAGCCTGGTGGAGGGCCAGATGCGGCTGCTGCGTGCCTCGGTGCCGGAGGTCAGCGACGACGTTCCCGACCTCACCGGAGGCCCCGAGCCTGACGGGGGCTCCGGTGATGGCAGCGTCATCGCCGAAGTCCAGGGACTGGTGGGCCGTCTCCACGACCACCTGCGCAGGGAAGCCCGCCTGAGCCAGGATCTCGCCGCCATGAGCGAACGGTTCCGGCAGAGCAGCGAGCAACTGCGGCGTCTCTCGAGCACCGATCTGCTCACCGGGGCCAGAAATCGGTCCGAGCTGGAACGCAGCCTGCAACTGCTGGCCCATCGGGCCTCCGAGTGCACCGTGCCCCTGTCCTGCCTGGCCTTCGCGGTGCAGGGCCTGCGGCCGATCAACACCGTGCTCGGCCGGCAGAAGGGTGATGAGGTCCTGCAGCGGCTGATCGCCAGCGTGAAGCAACTGCTGCACGCCAACGACGAACTGTTCCGGATCGGCGGCAGCGAATTCCTGCTGCTGCTCTGGGATCAGCCGCTCGAATCGGCCCGCACCACGGCGGAACAGATCCGCAGGGTCGTGACCGAGACGGCCATGCCGGCGGGGAAGGGACCCGCCACCGGGCTGGCGATGAATGCGGGGGTGAGTCTGCGTGCGGCCAGCGATGCCAGCGGCCAGGCCATGCTGTCGCGGGTGGAGCTGGCCCTGAACCAGTCCCGGGATCTGGGGGCCAATCAGGTGGTGGTGCGCTGAGGCAGGCCGGCGGCCTCCAGCCGGGCCTCCAGTTCCTCGGGCTGGTCCACCGGGAGCCGCGTCACCAGCTCCCCGTCCACCACCAGTACCGGCGCCTGGCCACAGGCCCCCAGGCAGCTGACGTGCTGCAGGGCCCAGACGCCATCCCCGACCGGATCATCGAGGCGCACCCCCAGCCGCTGCTCGATGCGCGCCGCCACCTGTCCCCCCCCTTTCACATAGCAGGCGGTGCCGAGGCAGATGGCGCAACGGTGGGCGGTGGGGGGCTCCAGCCGGAAGAGGTGATAGAAGCTCGCCACGCCGTGGACGCGGCTCAGCGGCAGCCGCATGGCGACGGCCACCTCCCGCAGGGAGTCCTGCGAGAGATAGCCGTGGAGCTCCTGCACCTGGTGCAGCACCTCGATCAGGGCATCGGCGCGGGCCCCGTGGCGACGCACCACCTGGGCGATGCGCGGATCGTCGCTGGCGGCGCCGGTCGCGGCGGCGCCGGCTGTTGCTGCTGCGGCGGTGGAGCTGGTCATGCCATCGATCTCCCACGCCCTCTTGCTAGCCACCGCCGGGGCGATGGTCAGCACGGCCTTGGGCAGAAGGCCTGCGGACGCAAATGGGGAGCCATACCTATAATCATTCTTGATGCGGATGCCCGCCGATGACTCCTCTCCTGCGACAGGCCCAGCTTCAGGCGGCGATGCTCAGCATGGCGCTGCTGTTCGCATCAGCGACCCTGGCCTGTGAGAAGCATCTCAAGGGGCACCAGAACAGCGCCGAGACCCAGACGGAAGGCCTGAGCCGTTGAACCCATCCGCCACCGACAGTCGGTGGCATCGGCGGCTCCGAGATGGTCAGTTTCCTTCGTCAGTCACCACGATTTGGTTTCTTTCCAACGTCGCTATCGATCACGATTGGTCGTCCTGGCTGTTGCCTTGGTCGGCCTGTTCCTCGTGGATCTGCTCCTGTCGAGGCGCCTGGGAATCACGCTGTTCCCCTATTACTGGATCCCCGTGGTCCTGGCCGCCTCCTTCGCCACGCCCCGCCAGGTGGGCTGGTTCACGAGCCTGGCGATCGTCCTGACCGTCATCTGGTCGCTCCAGTCTCCCCAGGCCACCACCTTGAAGCTGCTGCTGCGGCTGGCCGGCCTGATCGGCATGGCCTGGGTCGCGATGCACCTGGCCCGGGAACTGCAGGCCAAGGAACGCAGCAACCGGGAGCTGAAGGATCACTACCAGCTGCTGGCCGAAAACGCCCCTGATGTGGTGCTCAGCAGCGACCGGCAGGGGCGGATCTCCTGGGTCTCCCCCTCGGTGCGTCAGCTGCTGGGCCACGACGCCCGCGACCTCAGGGATCGGACCATCGCCGAGCTGGTGCTGGAGCCGGACCGCGGCCGCCTGGAGCAGGCCATCGGCCGGGTCCTCCAGGGGGAGAACAGCGGCTGCGATCTGCGCTTCCGTGCCGCCGACGGCGACGGCCGCTGGATCTCCATGGCCCTGCGGCCGGTGCCCGGTCCCGATGGCGAGGTGACGGGCCTGGTGGGCAGCTGGCGTGACATCCAGGGCGAAGTGGACGCCCGCCTGGCGGAGGAGCGCACCAAGGCCGCCCTGGCCGCCTCGGAGGAACGGCTGCGGCTCACCATGGAGAACACCTCCACCGGCATCGCCCTGCTCGACGGTGAGGGCCATGTGCTCTCCATCAACCCCGCCGGTGGCGGGCTGCTCGATCGCGACCCGACCGACCTGGAGGGGCTCACCTGGCCCTCCCTCTCACCGCCGGAGGACCGGGCCAGCGAAGCCCCCCTGATGGCGGAGCTGCTGGACGGCCGGCGCCGTTGCTACCGGCTGCGCAAGCGGATCCTCCAGGGGGAGCGCGCCCCCCTCTGGGTGGACTGCAGCGTGTCCTGCTCCCGGCGTACCGACGGCAGCCTGGCCTTCGTGATCGCCCAGTTCAATGACGTGACCGAGATGGTGCAGGCGGGAGCGGCCCTGGCCACCTCGGAGCAGCGCTACCGGCTGCTGGCCGAGAACTCCAGCGACGTGGTGCTGCTGATCAAGGAGGGCCGGGTCAGCTGGATCTCCCCCTCGCTCACCTGCATGTTGGGCTGGCAGCCGGACGACTGGATCGGCCATCCGCTCAGCCGCTTCATCCCCCCCGACGACCATCCGGTCCTGGAGCAGGACCTCCAGACCCTGGCAGAGGGTCGCACGGTGGTGCGACGGCTGCAGGCCCTCGCCCACGACCGCAGCCACCGCTGGGTGGAACTGCATGCCAGCCCCCACCGGGATGCCCTGGGCCGGCTCGACGGCATCGTCGGCTCGTTCCGCACGGTGGACCAGGAGGTGGCCGCCGAACGGGAACTGGCCCGCCGGGCCTGCACCGATGAACTGACCGGCCTGGTGAACCGCCATGAGGCCCTCGAGCGCATCACCGCCATCGCCGGCCGGGTGCTGCGCAAGGGGGACGCCACCGCCGTGCTGTTCTGCGATCTCGACAACTTCAAGGAGATCAACGACACCTTCGGCCACGTGCCCGGCGACGAACTGCTCCGGACGGTGGCCTCCCGGATCCGCACGAGCCTGCGCAGCGGCGACATGGCCGCCCGCATCGGCGGCGACGAGATGGTGGTGGTGCTGCAGGGGGTACGGGGGATGGGTGATGCGGTCACGATTGCCGAGAAGCTGCGCCGGGCCGTGGCCGAGCCGATCGTCACCAGTGCCGGCAGCCTGTCGATCACCCTCAGCATCGGGGTGACCCTGGTCCGGCCGGGCGAAAACCCCGACGAGATCATCTCCAGGGCCGACCACGCCATGTACCGGGCCAAACAGACCGGCCGCAACCAGGTGGTGCCCTTCAACGAGCAGACCGACAGTGCCGATGGCCGCAGCATCAGCTGGCAGCCCGTGCTCTGAGCGGGACCGGCGCGGCATGGCCTTGCAACGGCCGGCGACACTGGGAGGCGAGCGAACGGAGGCGACGGCCATGGAGATCGCAGGGATCGACCATGTGGTGCTGCGCTGCAGGGATCTGGAGCGGATGGAGCGCTTCTACACCGAGGTGCTCGGCTGCGCTGTGGCGCGACGCAATGAAGCCCTGGGAATGATCCACCTGAGGGCCGGCAACGCCCTCATCGATCTGGCGGCGGTCAGCGGCGAGCTGGGTCGCCGGGGAGGGGCGGCACCGGGCCAGGACGGCCACAACCTGGATCACTTCTGCCTGCGGATCGAACCCTTCGACGAAGCCGCCCTGCGGGCCCATCTGCGCCGCCAGGGCATCGATGCCGGCCCCCTGCATCACACCTACGGGGCCGAAGGTGTGGGGCCGGCCCTCTACCTGGAGGATCCGGAAGGGAACAGCATCGAGTTGAAGGGCCCCGGATCGGGTTAACCGCGCCAGGTGGGGACACCACCGTGGGCCAGGGTGCCGCGTTGGCGCCAGAGGGCCGCCGCGCTGACGTCGATGCCGTGACACTGCGCCAGATCAGCCGCTTTCTGCGGCGAATCGGATGCACTCAGGGCGGCGGCAAACTCCGGATCGCGACGCGCCAGCTCCTTCACCAGATGGAGGGCTTCGGTGGCGTTGGCATGGGGCTGAACAGCGGCCTCGGTGCGAGGCCTTTCACAGGTGGATTCGTAGGTGGATTTGCTGGTGAATTCGCAGGTGGACATGGGATCTCCTCCTCTCTTTCCCTGACCCTAATGGATCGGAATCGTCAGCGAGATAAGTGGAAACACCCATCCCATCGCTTCATGATGCCGAACAAGATGATCTGAAATAGGACGATCCCTTCCCACGGCTGGCGGCATCGCCATAAGTTCTCGTAGCAGGGAAGTATTCCGACTCCAATTGCACTGTTGCCGCCACATCTTCCCCGGCCGTTTCCGCAATGAAATGCAGCATGAGATCGATGCCAGAGGAGATGCCCGCCGCCGTCCAGATCGCCCCGTCTCGGATGAAGCGTTCCTCCACCACCTCCACGTCGCCGAGGGCCCGCAGGCGATCGAGGGAGGCCCAGTGGGTGGTGGCACGCCGGCCGCTGAGCAGGCCGGCGGCGTGCAGCAGGAAGGAGCCGGTGCAGACCGAGAGCACCGCCCGGCAACCGGCCGCCTGGCGCCGGATGAAGGCGATCAGCTCGGGGTTGGCCACCTCGGTGCGGGTGCCCTGGCCCCCCGGCACCAGCAGCACATCCAGCGGTGGGGCCGTGGCAAAGCTGGCGTGGGGCAGCAGCAGCATCCCCTTGGCACAGGTGATCGGGGCCTCCTCCTGGCCGATCAGCAGGCACTGGCTGGGGCCACCGGGCTGGCGCGCCCAGAGCGTGGCCATCTCCCAGGGGCCGACGGCATCGAGTTCCTCCACCCCGGGGAACAGCACGATGCCGAAACGGCCGGCACCGGAAGACAGGCCTGAATCCATCGTCAACCCCGCCCGCGGTCCCGCGTCAGAGGCCGCCCAGGCCCCTCATCAAGACGCAAGGCTGAACAGCAGCTGCAGCAGGGCGAAACCCGCCAGGCAGGTGGCGGCCAGCAGGGGTGCGACATGTACCAACTTCGGGATCCCACGATGTCTCCGGTCTAGGCCGGGTGCGCTCACGGGGAAAGCCCGGCGATCCGGTGCGTGTGGAGAGCCACAGACACAGTCGGAGATGAACTTTTGTCCCGGGTGGCGACGGGCTGAAAGCCCCGCAGACGTCCTGGCACCTGGGCCGCGACCACCACCCCGGTCGGCGCGCTGGCCAGTCCGGCCTCCCGCAGCCGCTGCACGGTCCACCAGTTGCAGTTGCGGCTCCAGAGATAGGCGGCGTGGGCGGGGAAGAACCGGCCCCGCTGGCCGGGACGGGGCGGCAGGGGAGGCAGGCGCTCGCCGTCGCGGTCGCGCCTGGCGGAGCCCTCCAGGGCGCTCAGCAGGGCCCGCAGGGTGGGGGCGTCCACCTGCCGCTCCCGCACGGCGACCGTGCCCGCCAGATGCGGTGGATCGGGGTGGCCGGCCAGGAAGAGCACCGAGTCGGTGGGCAGGAACAGGGCGGCGACCACGGCCTGGGGACTGCGCTCTCCCCCGTGGAAGTAGCGCCGATCGCCCCAGGCCACCTCCAGGAACGGGGCCGCTTCCGCCCCGGGAGGCCCGAGCCGCCAGCCGGGTGGCTGCTGCACCACGATCGCGGTGTGGTGGCCCCAGTCCGCCACCAGCACCGTGTAGCGCCCCGCCGGGGGCTGGGGCAGCCGCACCAGGGGGGCGCGGGGCTCAGGCACCACGACGGCGTGGAGGAGCGGCCGTCCCACCAGCTCCAGCAGGAGAGGAATGAACGGCATGGGGGCAGGGGGACTTGAACCCCCACAGCCTTGCGGCCTGCGGATTTTAAGTCCGCTGCGTCTACCAATTTCGCCATGCCCCCGCGGGGAGATCCTAGATTCGCCCCACTTCGCGACATCCCCGGTGGCCCTGAGCAGCCTGCCGCTCGACACCCTGCTGGTGATCGGCGCCTACCTGGCCCTGGCCGGCGCCTACCTGCTGGTGGTGCCCCTGGCGCTCTACTGGTGGATGCACAAGCGCTGGTATGTGATGGGCAAGATCGAGCGCACCGCCATCTACGGGATGGTGTTCCTGTTCTTCCCGGGGTTGATCCTGTTCGCCCCCTTCCTCAACCTGCGCATGGCGGGCCAGGGCGAGGCCTGATCCGTGACCCGCGCACAGGCGATCCTGCTGGGCCTGGTGGTCTTCGCCATCGGGGGTGGTGGCTACTGGGTGTTCCGCTCCAGCGGCCTGGAGGGCTTCTCCCCCGGCATCGCCGCCTCGGCCCTGCTGATGCTGGTGGTGCTCGGCTGGACCGCCAGCTACCTGCTGCGGGTGGTGGGCGGCAAGATGACCTACATGGAGCAGCGGCGCCGCTACCGGGCCGCCTACGACGCCGTCACCGACGAGGAGCTGCAGCGCAAGTTCGAGGCCCTCAGCCCCGAGGAGCAGGCGAAGCTGCTGGCCGAGGTGGGGCAGCTGCAGGCCGATGCCGAGATGTGAGCCCCTCGGGGTGCCCACGGACGACCCCATAGGCTCAGGAGCACCGTCCCGCCCTCCGGCCCGATGAGCGTCGCCGCCACCGCCGGCCCCAGCACCGCCCCCACCCTGATCCAGGAACGTTTCTCCGCCCTGCGGGCGTCTGGGCGCTGCGCCCTGATGCCGTTCCTGATGGCGGGCGATCCCGATCTCTCGGTCACCGCCGCCAGCCTGCTGGCCCTGCAGGCCGCCGGTGCCGACCTGATCGAGCTGGGCATCCCCTACAGCGATCCCCTGGCCGATGGCCCGGTGATCCAGGCCGCCGCCAGCCGGGCCCTGGCGTCAGGCACCACGCCGGGCCGGGTGCTGGACATGCTGGCCTCCCTGCGGGGCCGGCTCAGCGTGCCGGTGGTGCTGTTCACCTACAGCAACCCCCTGCTCAACCGGGGCATGGACAGCTTCTGCCGCGAGGCGGCCGCCGCCGGTGCCGCCGGCCTGGTGGTGCCCGATCTGCCGCTGGAGGAGGCCCAGAAGCTCTCCGCCATCGCCGCCGGCCATGGCCTGGATCTGGTGCTGCTGGTGGCGCCCAACACCCCGGCCGAGCGCATGGCCCGCATCCATGCCGCCAGCCGCGGCTTCACCTACCTGGTGAGCGTCACCGGGGTGACGGGGGTGCGCACCAGCCTGGAGGACCGGGTGGGTCCGCTGGTGGGTCGGCTGCGGGAGCTGGGCCCCACACCGGTGGCGGTGGGCTTCGGCATCGCCACCGGTGAGCAGGCCCTCCAGGTGCGCCGCTGGGGCGCCGACGGCGCCATCGTGGGCAGCGCCCTGGTCCGGCGCATGGCCGCGGCCCACCAGAGCGGCGCTGATGTGGCCGCCGATGCCGGCGCCTTCGCCGCCGAGCTGCGCGCGGCCCTCGACCAGCCGCTCTGAACCAGCCTCAGAGGGCAGGGGCGCAAGCGCCCAGGGCCAGCGCCAGCAGCAGGACGGCGAGCAGGGAAGGAACAGGCATGGCCATGGGGCAGCTGCCCCCATGATGGGCCGATGGATGCCGATGCCCTGCCGTTCTCGCCCGCCTGCCTGCGCAACCAGGAGCCGATCCTGACGCAGCTGCGCCGCTGGCTGGCCCCCGGCAGCCGGGTGCTGGAGGTGGGCTCGGGCAGTGGCCAGCACGCCATCCACATGGCCCGCCATCTGCCGGGGGTCCGCTGGCAGCCGAGCGAGTGCCAGGAGGCCCTGGCCGGCCTGGCCGCACGCATTGCCCTGGAGGGCCGGGACGGACTGGCGCCGGGGGCCCAGGTGGAGCCACCGCTGGTGCTGGAGGTGACCCAGCCCCACTGGCCCGCCGGCCCCTTCGAGGCGGTGTTCACGGCCAACACGCTGCACATCATGCCGGCGGCGGCGGTGCCCCACCTGCTGGCCGGCGCTGCCCGGGTGCTGGCGCCTGACGGCCTGCTGCTCATCTACGGGCCCTTCCGCTATGGCGAGCGCCACACCGCCGCCAGCAACGAAGCCTTCGACGCCCACCTGCGCCAGCTGGATCCGGCCATGGGAGTGCGTGACGCCGAGGTGATCCAGCACAAGGCCGCCGGCCTGGGGCTGCACCTGCAGGACGATGAACCGATGCCGGCCAACAACCGGCTGCTGGTGTTTCAGAAGAACGCCGAGGGGCGTGGGGGATGAAAGGCTGAGGGGCGTTCACCCCGACCCGGCGGCCACCGCCGTTCGCCCATGAAATTCGTCCTCTGGGGCACCTACTGCGCCGACGTTCTCGAGCGCCGCGTCCCCTTCCGGGAGGAGCACCTGGCCGGACTGAAACACCAGAAGGAGGAGGGCGTGCTGGTCACCCTGGGCCCCACGGCCGACACCCGCTTCGTGTTCGGCCTCTACGAGGCTGACAATCAGGAGACGGTGGAAGGCCTCGTCAAGGGGGACATCTACTGGCGGCAGGGCATCTGGACCGCCGTGGAGATCCACCCCTGGATCCAGGCCTTCTGAGCCGACGACGGCTCAGGCGCGGGGCCAGCCGTCGAGGGCCTGCTGCCAAACCCAGGCCGCCACCGCCTCCGGCCCGCCCTCGCCCAGGGACTGGGCATAGCCGCCCATCTGCCCCACACCGCCGGCGGCGATGGCGGCAATGGCCTCCGGAGAGGTGATGCCGTTGCGCTCAAGGGCCGCCATTTTCAGCGTCTTGCCGCGGCGGATGATGTTGCCCCCCTGGAGGTGGCAGCCGGCGCAGTGGGCCCCGAACAGGGAGCTGCCGGCGTCGAGAACGCCCAGCCTGAGAACACTGCCGTCGGTGACATCAGCCTCAAGGGCGTTCTGAAGGGCGACGGGCTCGGGCGGCGCGGCTGCCAGGGCCAGGGCGGCGCCGGGGAAGCCGAGGGCTGCCGGCGACACGATCAGGCCCAGCAGCAGCACCAAGGCCACCAGGAATGACACCAGGCGACGCCAGGAAATCAATCCTCGTCGTCGGCGCTGCCGGCGGGGATCAGGCGGATCTGCTTGCGGCCCAGCTTGATCTCGAACTCATCGCCGGGCTTGAGATCCAGCATGGCGGTGTAGGCCTTGCCGATCAGCAGATTGCCGTTGCCCTGCACCGTGGCCACATAGCTGAGCTTGCGCCCGCCCTTACCCACCTTGCCGGCCGCACCGAACTCGACCCCTTTGGCCTCGAGCAGGGCCTCGTAGAAGGCGGTGAAGTTCAGGCGCTCGGCGCCATCCTTCTTGGTGGAAACATAGCCACAGGCCCGCACGATCTCGGACTTGCCGACATCGCCGAGCTCCTTGACCTTGGCCAGTAATTCCGATCCAGTCAGCATGGTATGTAAGTGGAGGCAGGTGAGAGGTTAGAGGTAAAACATACACCAGCGCGATCAGCCTTCCGCCGATAGCCGCCACAATCAATGCACAACCACCGCCTCGATGCTGCCGATCCGTCCTCTCCGGCCCGATGATTGCCAGCAGCTGATCGCCGTGTATCACGAAGCGGTCATCAGCCAGGCCGGGAACCTCTACAGCCCGTCGCAGATCGAGGCCTGGTCGCAACAGGCCGGTCGCAATGATGACTTCCGGTCGTCATTGCTACGCGGCCATGGGTTGGTGAGCACCGCCCACCACGACGACACGATCATCGAGGCGTTTGCCCTTCTCGATCCCGCCGACCGGCTCTCCCTGCTCTACTGCCGGGGCCGCTCCAGTCGCCAGGGCCGGGCCAGCGCCCTGCTGGAGGCCCTGGAACAGCACGCCCGCTCCCGGGGGGTGGCTCGCCTGCGCACCGAGGCCAGCCAGCTGTCGCGGCCGCTGCTGGAGCGGCGTGGCTGGGTGGTGGACGACGAGGAGACGGTGACGCTCGGCGGCGTCGCCTTCCTGCGCTGGCGGATGGGCAAGGATCTGCTCTGACGCCAGCCCGCCTGCCCCCATGGCCGAAGCCCAGCTGCAGCAGTTCCTGGAGAAGGTGCGCCAGCTCAATGCCTTCGTGGCCCTGAGCGAGGCCGACCCCGGCCTGCGCCGGGCCCTGCGCGACTGCGGCGACCACCATCAGGTGGTGGCCCTGGCCCGCTCCCGCGGCTTCGAGATCGGCCGCCGCTGGGGGGAGATGGCTCCGGGGAAGGGGAACGCGGCCGACGCAGGGGATGGCGGGGCCTCCCTGGTGCGGAGCCCCTGCCCCGCCGACGGGGAGGAGGTCACCACCGTGCTGCTGGAGACGCCGCAGCTGCGGCTGGAGCGGATCCACTCGTGCAACGCCCGCAGCCCCGAGGGCTTCTGGTACGACCAGGCGGAGCATGAGTGGGTGCTGCTGCTGCAGGGGAGTGGCACGTTGCAGTTCGCCGATGAGGCCGAACCCCGCGCCCTCGCCTGCGGCGATGCCCTGCTGATCAGTGCGGGCCGTCGCCACCGGGTGCTGGCGAGTGACCCGCCGCCTGGAACGATCTGGCTGGCCCTGTTCTGGCCAGCGCCTCCCGCTCACTGACCTCCCGCTCGTTGATCTGGCGCACCATCCAGAAGGCCGCCGCCAGGCACAGCACCGCCACCCCCAGGCCCACCACCAGCATCGGCTTGTTCTCAGCATTCGGGGGCAGTACGATCACCTTTCGGGCCACGGCGGTGATCGCCGTGAGCAGCACCAGCTCGATCTGCACCACATGGCGGCGCAGGTAGGAGGTGATGTTCTGCAGCACCTCGATGGCGATCAGCAGGTTGAGCAGATCGCCCAGCACGGCGATGAGCCCTTCCCCCTCCCAGCGCACGGCGGGATCGACCAGCTGGAAGAGCAGTTCAACGGAGAACTTGAGGGCGGCCACCACCAGCACCAGGAACAGCATGACGGCCAGGAGCTTGGCCACCAGGCGCTCACCCCGGTCGATCAGGTGGAGAAAGGGCTTGTCCTGGAAAATCCGCTGCAGGCGTGGCATCAGTTCTTGAAGGGCTGGAAGTTCGGCTGGGCCGGGGTGTCGCTGGGGGGATTCTCGATCACCGTGTCGCAGGTGACGGAGCCATCCGGCCCGGTGACGCAGTTGGTGGGCTTGATCTGGGTTTCCGGGCCCACATTGCCACCCCGCTTGAGCATGAAGGACTCCACCTGGGCCTGGGCCGCAGCGGTGAAGCTCAGGCCGGCCACGAGGGCTGTGGCGGTCCGCAGGGACCAGGGGAGGGCGCGGTGCAGGACGGCGGAGGCGTTCATGGTGGTGGGCGTCGGCTGGGGCCGCAGAATCGTTCAGACCCCACTCTGGGGGCTGGTCGCCGGGCCCGCCAGGGCGGATCGCCAGCTCGTTCAGCTGCCGCCGTCCGCCCGGATTTCCTGCAGCAGCAGGTCCAGCTGTCCCATGGAATCCTTGAGCAGGCCATCGTCTGCAGCCGGATCCGCTTCGCCGCCGGGTTCCTCGCAGAGCCAGCCGGCCTCGATGGCGCAGAGCCGTTCCGCCAGCCCGGCGGCGCCCTGGCGGCTCCAGATCAGGTGCAGCTCGGCGATCAGCACGGGCATGCGGATCGAACCGGCCCGCAGGGCCCGACGCAGGTCGGACTGGGTGCGGCCGCTGAGGCGCAACCAGTCCTTGAGCAGGCTCTGGAGCTCGTCGAGCTGCTCCGGGCTGAGGGTGGGGGCGGAGGCGGGCATCGCCGGACCCTACCCCTGCCGGCGGGACAGGGGAAACCAGCGGTCGAGCCGGCTCTGGGCCCGGGTACGGATCGCCGGGGTGCGATGGGTGCTGCAGAGCCCAAGCAGGGCGGTGAGGGCCACCATGTCGTCGCTGAAGCCGGCCGCCGGGATGAAGTCGGGGATCACATCGAGGGGCAGCAGCAGGTAGGTGAGAGCCGCCAGGACCGTCAGCCGCACCTGGGGCGGCGTGCCGCCATCAAGCAGCAGCTCCAGGCACTCGAAGGCGGGGCGGGCGATGGTGCGGCCGGCCCGGCGCAGCAGCCGCACCAGCAAGGCCTCATCGACGACCGAACTCTCGAGCACCTCGGCGTCGACGGGGTCCTGGCCGGCGCCGGCCTGGGAAGAGGTGGCCTGGTCAGAGGCGGCCTGGTCAGCAAAGGCCTGGTCAGCGAAGGCAGTGGCCGAAGGGGCACCAGCCATGGCGATCTGCTCGGAGAGAGGAACACGCCACGGGAAGGGCGTCAGCTCATTCTGCGGGCGCTGGCGGCGGAAGGACGAGGGGCGGATCCCCCTCCCTTCACTCCTCCACCAGGCCGCTCTCGATGCCGGTCTTGCGGAGCTTGCGCAGGGCCCGCTGCACCACCTGGCGGCAGTACTCGCGGCTGCACTCCAGCTGCCGCGCCACCTCGGCCAGGGTGCGCCACTCGTGGCTGCCGTCGAGCCCGAAGCGCAGCATCACCACCGTGCGTTCCTTGGGGGTGAGGTTGGACTTCTCCAGGAGCGTCCAGACCGATTCGGTGCGCTCGGCCTGCTCGGCCCGCTCCATCGGCGCCGGCTCGTTGCTGGGCAGCACGTCGACCAGCTCGGAGGGATCGGCCTTGGAGCGCACGGCCCCCTGCAGGCTCACGGTGACGCTGCGCAGCTCACAGCCCAGCAGATCCTCCACCTCGGCCACGGGCAGCCCCATGGCGGTGGCCAGCTCGGCGGCGTTGGGTGAGGAGCCGTGGGACTGGAGGTGACGCGCCTTGGCGGCCCGCAGCCGGGTGAGCTTCTCGTTGACGTTGACCGGAATCCGGATCGTGCGGCTCTGGGTGGAGAGGGCCCGGTTGAGGCCCTGGCGAATCCACCAATAGGCATAAGTGCTGAATCGGTGACCGCGGGTGGGGTCGAACTTCTCGACCGCGCGTGTCAGACCGATGGTTCCTTCCTGGATCAGGTCAAGCAGATCCAGACCCTTGCCTTGATAACGCTTGGCGAGGTTGACGACGAGCCGCAGATTGGCTGTCACCATTTGCTGTTTTGCGCGCTCCCCGGTGCGCAGCGTGCGCCTCTCGAGATCATTGAAATCGCAGGCAGGGCCGCTGCCGCCGGCCTGGGAGCAACGCTCGTTGAGGCTCACCATCGCCTGCACTTTCCGCCCGAGCGTGAGCTCCTGCTCAGGGGTGAGCAGCTGATGGCGGCCAATCTCGCCGAGAAAGGCACTGAGGGAACTCGCCATAGAGCATCTGAATCGCTGTGTCGAACCTAGGGTTGTTTCCGGATGTTCCTGAAACGAACAGAAAGCCTTCAGTGTTCCGTTGCGGCTTCCACATACGGACCCTGAAATCGCCAGTTGTTTCCATAATTTGTGCTGATTTGCTCCTTCCAGTGCCGTCCCGGGTTCCCGGCGCCCGGGAGCCAGCCGCTACCGTCCGGGTCGATCACCTGACACCAGCCGATGGCCGGGCTTCTCTCCATCCCCTCCGAGGTGCTCTCCAGCGCCGGAGTGGCCTACGTCCACTACCTGAGCTTCATGGTCTGCTTCGGGGCCCTGGTGCTGGAGCGGCGCCTGATCCGGCCCGACCCTGACCGCAAGGACGCGATCCTGATGGTGATCACGGACGTGACCTACGGCCTGGCCGCCCTGGGGGTGCTGCTGAGCGGCATCCTGCGGGTGCTCTATTTCGGCCAGGGCTCCAGCTTCTACACCGAGAACCCCCTGTTCTGGTGGAAGGTGGGCACCTACCTGGCGGTGGGCGCCCTCTCCCTCTACCCCACCATCACCTACATCCTCTGGGCCATCCCCCTGCGCAAGGGGGAGCTGCCCAAAGTCAGCGAGGCCCTGGCCAACCGCCTGCGCTGGGTGCTCAACATCGAGCTGGCGGGCTTCGCCACCATTCCCCTGATGGCCGCCCTGATGGCCCGCGGCGTCGGTCTGGCGGGCTGATGGGCCGGCGCTGGCCCCTCGGGCTGGTGCTGGGCGGGGCCGTGGCCGCCCTGCTGCTGCCGGCGCTGGCAGGGCCCCCTTCGGCGGCCGGCTCCAGCTGTGCCCCCAGCCGGGCCAGTCGGCCGGTGGGGGACACGCCGGTGGCTGCCGCGATGCCACCCCCCACGCCTGGCCAATCCCCTCCAGCCCCGCCCAGCGCAACGGACTACCGGCAGTGGCTGCGTCCAACACCCTTCGGCTGGGCCCGGCTTGATCACTGGTGCGTCTGGGTGGAGCCGGCGGCCAGCGAAGGGCCATCCCAGATGTGGGACGAGCGCTGGCTCGGCGCGGTGGAGCGGGCCCTGGGCACCTGGGGTCAGGAGCTGGCGATCACCCGGGTGGCGGATCCGGCGGCGGCCCAGGTGCGGATCCTGCGGCGCCGGCCTCCCCTGCGCCGGGAGGCCTCGGGCCGCTCACGGGCCAGCCATGGCCGGGCCGAGCTGGCGGTGCTGGCGGTGGATCGGGGCACGGGCTGGATCCTGGAGCCCCAGGTGCGGGTGCTGATCAGCCCGGGACAGCGGCCCGAAGCCACCGAAGCCACGGCCCTGCATGAGTTGGGCCATGCCTTCGGCCTGTGGGGCCACAGCGATGATCCGGCCGACGCGATGGCGGCCGTGCCGGGGCCCCGGCCGGTGCTGGCGCTGAGCGCGCGGGATCGGGCCACCCTGCGCTGGCTGGTCCAGCAGCCCACCGACTTCGGCCGCCCCCTGCCGGCGGCAGCGGTGCCCGCTCAGCCCGGCGGGGCGTCCTCGGGGGGCGCTGGCCGCTGAGCAGGGTGCCGGTGGTGGTAGGGCACGAAGCCGAGGCCGTAGATCTGCTCGAGCCGGGAGGGGCTGAGGGCGTGGTCGGGGGTGCCGTGGCAGCGGAGGCTGCGGTTGAGGCAGAGGACGGCGTCGCAGGTGCGGCGCACCATCTCAAGATCGTGGGAGACCTGCAGGATCGTCCAGCCCTCGCTGCGGCGCAACTGGTAGAGGAGGGTGTGGAACTGCTCGGCGGCGCGGGCATCGAGGCCGGCCTGGGCCTCGTCGAGCACCAGCAGGCGGCGGGGGCGCACCACGCAGGAGGCCAGCAGCACCCGCTTGAGCTGGCCGCCGGAGAGCTCCGAGAGCAGCCGGTCGGCCAGGTCGGCGCAGAGGGTCTTGCGCAGGGCCTCGCGGACGGCGCTGCGGCGGGCCTCCCGGCCCAGCCAGGGCAGGGCCAGGCCCGGCGGATCCCAGCCGAGGCCGACGAACTCGGCCACCGTGAGCGGAAAGCGGCCGCGGGGGATCAGGGTCTGGGGCAGATAGGCGAGCCGGGCACGCAGCTCGCGCGGCAGCTGGCCGTGGCTGCCGAGGCTGCAGCCCAGGAAGCGCACCTGGCCGGCCTGGCGGGGCAGGATGCCGAGGATGGCCTGCACCAGGGTGCTCTTGCCGGCGCCGTTGGGGCCCACCAAGGCCGTGTCGGATTCGGCCAGCAGCTGGAAGCTGACGTCATCGACCGCCATGACACCCTCGCGCCGCACGCTGAGGTGGCTGACTTCGAGAACCATTTCGGCCATTTCTCCACCCTACCCAGACGGCCCCTTGCTGGCTGTCGCCATCCAAACCTGTGGGCCACGAGAATGGAGGTCAATGCTCTGGACCCAGACCGCCCATGACCTGCCTCGCCGTGGCCGGAGCTTCAGGCAAGACGGGCTGGCGGGTGGTGGAAGAGGCCCTGGGCCGGGGCTGGCGGGTGAAGGCGATCCTGAGGCCCGCCTCGGAGGTGCCGCCTGGGCTCGCCGGCGCGGAAGTTGTGCGGCTGGAGCTGGGTGATACGGAGGCCCTGGCGGCGGCGCTGGCGGGCTGCGACGCCCTGGTGATCGCCACCGGGGCGCGGCCGTCGGTGGATCTGGCCGGGCCGCTGAAGGTGGATGCCCTGGCGATGCGGCCCCAGATCGCCGCCTGCAAGGCCGCCGGGGTGAAGCGGGTGGTGCTGGTGAGCTCCCTGTGCAGCGGCCGCTGGCTGCATCCGCTCAACCTGTTCGGGCTGATCCTGGTGTGGAAGGGGGTGGGGGAGCGCTGGCTAGCCGCCAGCGGCCTGGAGTGGACGGTGGTGCGCCCCGGGGGGCTGAAGGAAACAGAAGAAGGGATCGAGGCCGAGGGGATCCGTTTCAGCGGGCCCGACCAACAGGAAAGCGACAGCATTCCGCGGCGGCTGGTGGCGCGGGTGTGCCTGGATGCGGTGGAGAGCCCGGCGGCGATCGGCCGCATCATCGAGATCACCAGCAGCCCCCAACAGCCGGCGGTGGGCCTGGGGGAGTGGCTGGCGAGCAGCGCCGCCTGAGGGCGGCTGTAGGGTCGCCGCGGCGGTGGCGGCTGGATGCGTAAACCCACTCTCCTGCTGGTGTTGGCGGTGCTGATGACGGCCGGAGCCAGCTTTGCGGCGGCCAACCTGCTCTTGCGCCACGCCACCCCCGCCAACCCCCGCGTGGCAGCGGCGTTACCCCCCCTGCCGGGTGGCGTGGCCCTGGGGGATCCGACACCGAAATTCGTGGGGGAAACGCGGGTGCTGGCGATGGAGGCGATCGACGCCACCGCCTGGGCGCCGATGAACCAGGCGCTGGTGCAACTGGCGCGCCGGTTCTTGGACTACCCCTTCAAGGGGTTCTCCCTCGATGGCGGCCCGAAGGAACAGCTGGTGCTGGATCTCAGCAACTTCGACTGCTTCCTGTTCGTGGAGCAACTGCTGGCGCTGAGCAACAGCCGCAAGGTGGACACCCAGGACGAAGGGGTGGAGCGCTTCACGCAGCACGTGCGGCGGCTGCGCTACGTGGATGGGGAGGTGGACTACTGCCGCCGGCAGCATTACTTCAGCCGCTGGGCCGAGGCGGCCGAGCGCAACGGCTATGTGGTGAACCTCACCCCGTTCCTGCCGGGGGCCAGCAGCCGCACGGTGGCGCTCAACTTCATGAGCAACCACATCAAGAGCTACAAGCCGATGCAGCTGGCCCGCAACAAGCAGTGCATCACCGAGCTGGAAAAGAACCTGGTGCTTGAGCAGGCCTACATCCCACTGGCGGCGCTGCCGGGGGTGCTGCCGTCGCTGCGCAACGGCGACATCTTCGCGCTGGTGACGAAGGTGCCGGGGCTGGATGTGACCCACGTGGGCTTCCTGGAGAAGCGCGACGGGGTGGTGGATGCCATCCACGCGGCGGAGGGGGCGGGGGTGATCCGCAGCAAGAACTTCGAGACGTACGCAGCCCGGGTGCCGGATGTGATCGGGGTGGCGATTTATCGGCCCCGGCCGAATGATGGGGATGCGGCGAAGAGCGCTAAACCGGGGGGATAAGTGCAAGGACGTCTGCTTCACCGAAGGTGACACCGTTGGAGAACCGAAAAGTCTCTACTCCATAATCCTTGGAGACGAAGTAATTCGAAACCACCAACAGATCCCTGGTGGAAAACCTCATTTCAAGGTTGCCCCCCTGCCGTCGAGTCGACACGAGATCAGTGGATCGCAGATTGGAGAAGGTCACCGCATCCTTGCTCGTCACATTGGGTTCATAGTCCGTGATGGTCTTGATGGCACCACTTCTGACAATCACATAGGTGTCATCTCCCTCGCCACCGACAAGGGTGTCATTCCCCGTACCGGAGATAAGGCGGTCCCGCCCTCTCCCACCATGGAGCGCATCATGACCAGCGCCACCATCAAGGATGTCATCGCCGTCTCCCCCATGCAGAGTGTCATTGCCATTCCCTCCTGTCAGAGCATCGTTCAGGACACCCCCGTAAAGAAGATCATGGCCGTCCAACCCATTGATGCGGTTGGCCATATCATTGAAGCCACCAAGCGTGTCATTCCCTACCGTGGCACCACTGACCACGACGCGGTCGCGAAGATGGCCATCCCCCCAGACAACACCGTTGGTGAATTGGAAAGCCTCAATACGATGGACTTCTGAGGCAAAGTAGTTCTCCACCTTCAACTGGCCACCTCTAGAGTCACGGAGAATCAGGTGGCTCCCGTGACGCTCGGTCGATGTGATGTCCTGGGAACGCAGGTTCTGATACTGGACCACATCACGGTTGCCGCTCGCGTAATCCACGTCACTGATCTCCTTTCGCTCTCCTCCCAAGCCGATCACATACACGTCATCCCCG
>NZ_JAFKRJ010000039.1:0-9228 GCF_019038515.1 Synechococcus sp. CCAP 1479/10
TTCGACTAACCGCACATCGGATGGATTCACATTCGTGAACAGCACCACATCACGGTTGCCGCTCGCGTAATCCACGTCACTGATCTCTTTTCGCTCTCCTCCCTGGCCGATCACATACACGTCATCGCCAACACCGCCGTTCAGGCTGTCGTTGCCGCTGCCCGACACCAGCCAGTCACGACCCGCGCCGCCATGCAACAGGTCATCGCCCGCTCCGCCTTCGATCCAATCCTGACCATCCGTACCAGACAAGTAGTTGGATTCTGATGATCCTTGAAAAAGGCGATGCCCTGAAGCAAGCCGTTGGAAAACGCTTCCTTTTGCTGCATCGGAAATGAATGAGTCCTGCAATTTGACCAGAATCAGAGATCCAGAATCTCCGATGGCTCGAAAAGATCGAGTCAGCTTATACAGTCCCAGGAAGTCTGATGACTGGAGGAAGCTTGCATCCAGATAGCTGGCGATCCACTGCAGGCTCTGCTGCGATGGCTGCAAATGAATGTCACCATCTGCCGTCACAAGACGTTGCAGGATCGGCTTTGCATCCGTCTGGAGAATCAGCTGATTTTCCAACTGAAGACGGAGATCTTCATAGGCCTGATGAAGCAACCGCACCGCCGGACCAATCGGCCGAGGGTCAGTCCAGCCCTGGCGAAAGCGCTGACCGAGCAGGCGCTCCATGACTGCGAGTCTTCCATCGATCGCATCCCAGCCAGCCTTGAGCTGCTCAGAAGACACCCCCACCCAACGAAAGATCAATGGATCAATCAGTACCTCGCGCTGTAAGGTGTTGCCCTGGATCCAGCTTTCCAGAAGCAATCGCAGCTCTCCGGATTGATCTGCAGCCATGGCTTGATGCAGGTCAGGCACCATACCCATGCCTTTCAGATCTGGAAGTGCAGAAAGGCCTGCATCAATGGAGACAGGGTGAAGCCACCTGGTTCGTGCCTGGTCGACCTGAAACCAGACATCATGCATGGATTGAAGAGTTCCGCCAGAGGCCTGGAATCTACCGATCTGAAG
The DNA here is from genome assembly GCF_019038515.1 of Synechococcus sp. CCAP 1479/10. Classification (NCBI taxonomy): domain Bacteria; kingdom Bacillati; phylum Cyanobacteriota; class Cyanophyceae; order Synechococcales; family Synechococcaceae; genus Synechococcus; species Synechococcus sp. CCAP 1479/10. Next base: position 1,024 of record NZ_JAFKRJ010000039.1, read on the forward strand.
GTGCCGGTTACCCTCAGAGTCGACCATATCTGATGCTACATAGTCAACACCAAGCCGCAGCAAGCCTGCCTCGCTGAGGCTCACAATCTCGTCTTGATCGGTAACCGCATTGCTATTTCTGTCAATCCATACACTCAGCTTCGACCATACTGGATCTTGTTGATCGATCCAACGATCTCCATTTCCATCAAGTGCCCTGAGAGCATCAAATCCATTGGCCGCCTTCGTTCCATTCGGCAGCAATGTGTGATTGCCAAATAGCTCACCTCCATGGTCGATGAGGCCATTGCTATCAAGATCATGCACAAGGAGTCCGTCCGTCGGGCTGATCCAACCCGTCCGTTCGGCAAATCCATTACCGTCATGATCAAAATGGATCGCAGATCCATGCTCAGATGATGTGATCACTCCATTGCGGTCAAGATCAAGAATAAGGGGACATGAATAGTTTCTTTCCGCCGCTTGAAACTGATTTCTCAATGCCCCCAGTCCCCGATCCCAGAGATCGGCAAGGTGCCCAGCCACAAACTCTGCAGCCTCGTCGGAATAGGCACTTCCAAGCATCGAGGCCGACAGCACGATGCCACTTGCAGCCAACCAGCCCAGCGGGCCCGCAGCCAGCAAGGGTGCCACTGCCAGTGATGCCAGGCGACCAGCAAGAATCGCCCCGGCATTCTCAAGTGCCCATTGGGTCATCATCCGCTGTGCAGCGTCCGGATCGCCCGCATCCATTGCTGCTTTGGCATCATGGGCCACGGCCGCAAGGCTGACGACGTCAGCGATGTGGCCCAGTTGATCCATGGCCTTGAGCCAACGCGATGGAGTCTGAGGAGTCTGTGGAGTCTGAGGAGACTGATTGAGAAGATCTCGCTTGTAGTGAACAGCCAAATTGTCCTGGGCTATTCGGATCTCTCTCAGCGCTTCACGATGCGCAGCCACCCTCTCCTGGGGAATGAAGTCCGCCATCGACCGCATCGGAGTATCGGGGGGAGGGGCATTCCCATTGATCGCATTGGAGTCTTCAAAGAAGTTTCGGGCGTCAAGGACGTAATGCTGATTGATCTGCAGAGGGTTTCCAGATTCGTCCACAGATATCTTCAGCCTTGATGTCCTCACTTCGGACGCTGCAATGATTATCTTAAAAGCATCCTCAACGGCCATTCCATGAAATACCTCAATTGGTATTCCATCAATACTTGTCACTCTTGGATTATTCAGAATCAGCGGGAGCTCTGTCTGAAAGAAGACTCGACTTACTGATGCCCCTCCAGTGAAAGTCACCACCTCTCCAACGGCATCTGCGACATACCGGGCAGAAACCCTGTCCCAAACTCCATTATTAACGCGCATACCATCAACAACTTCCCCATCCATAAAGCTTTGCAGCCCAACCTTGTCCTCCCCGAATATCTGCTTCAGTTTGTCGACAAACTTTTTATTGTAGTTACTCGAGTTTCTTGTCATATTCATAAACTTTCCTACCTCAGACTGATCAATGGTACGGACGTCATTGCCAGATTCGTGCAGTGCCTCCGCCATCGCGCCAGAATGGACGATCTTCTCACCGACGGAAGAATATCTTCCGGTAACTCCACTATAAAGGACCGTAACAGACCCTTGAACCCGATGATCGACTCTCTCAATTAGCTCTAGAAGCTGTTCCTTAGTTTCAATTGTGTCCAGCAGAAGATTGGCCTGCTCAGCAGTAAGCTTCATGATTCCAAGATGCGGATATACAGTGACTAAGTGCTAGAACTGAATTGTTACAATTGACTCAAGAGGTGGTCGGCTCTCCTCGCCATCAACCCCAAACACGATCAAGGCACTACGGAGAACTGACAAGACTTCATGCATATCCAGGCCTCCAAGATCGCTAGGCTGAATATGAGAGACTTCTTTCCATACGATCTTCGGAGCATTCACCTGCGATCCGATAGAGACGTTTTCAACATTTAGCGAAATGTCCAGCAGCGTATCTCGCATAAACAGCCAGAATCTTCCTTCAGGGATGTATTCCCTGGAAAAGTTTTCAATGATCCCCCCCCACAGGTAGCAATCCAGCTCCCTATCCCTCGTCCAGTAACGGCCATCACCGGGCTTGAACGGCAGGTTGTATCGGGCAATGTCTTCATCCGAGACCACTTCGTTCACGAAGCCCATCTGGGTTGCCTCAAACACTGTGGGACACAACGGTTGGAAGCCATGATCCGCGTTGGTGGAATTGCCATCACGCGACTTCCTGGACATCACGAGCTGCACGTTGAGAACCTAACGATGGACAGGGGGATCGGCCAGCGATGACGAAACGTCGAACGCGTGCAGGTCCTGTTCCAGGCTTCCCGGCGGCGGTCACGGGGTCTATGGCTCCACGCGTCAGTGCTTCGGGAGGCCGTCGTGGAAGAAGTCAGAGCGCTTCAACGATGCCTGTCCAGCCAGGGCGCCATCTACCACACCATGAGGGTCTTCAGGCGTCAAGGCACAAGGCTGACAATGGGGCAGAAAGTCCTGGATCAGCGCTGCAAGGCCATGTAGGACACGTCCTTGTCTCAGCGCTGCGTCGCGATCCAGACCATTGTCGAGGCTGCGGCCAGTGACTTTCGTACCACCTTTGGTGGCGATACCGGTGCCATGGTGAGCGGCAGGCCCACGAGGGTCATTGCTGGGCTCTGGGCCCCAGAGCCGTCTAGTGGCTGGTGCGCCCAGAGCCAAAGAGACAAACCTTCACCCGTCTTCAGCGGCCAAAGCCCCGCTGCCTAGCTTGAAATCAAGCCGCTGTGCTTGCCGTGGTGAATCCGTGGTTCAGCCGAAGCCTGCCAATGGTTACCCTGCTCCTGGGCCATGCCATCGGGACACCCGCGCCCGCCATAGCCGTCGCCCAGCGGTTTCCCGCTACTGCGGGCGACACCAGGGGCTCCCACGCAACGCCACGAACGGACAACCAGCTGCCGCCGCAGGTGAGCGGCTGGATCCGCCAGGCCATGGCACTGGAAGACGCGGGAGCCGACGGTGAAGCCTGAACCTGCAGCAGAAGGTGGTGGACTGGCTGCGGGCGAATCCCCAGCAGGATGATGCCACCACGGCCCGAATCCTCCATGCTTACGGGCGGCTTCTCTGGATCAACAACCGGTTCGTCGAGGCGCTTGGCCCAGTCGAGGAAGCCGTGAAGCTGCGCCGGAGTCTGGAGGGAATCAGCAGCGATGGCGCAGCTGATCTGGCGGCTTCACTGAGACTGGTAGCCCCTCTCTACGCAGCCACAGGGCGCAGCAAGGAGGTGCTTCCACCCATCCTGGAAGCGGTGGCGATGCATCGCCGGCTGGCCGAACGCGACACCGGCCTGAGGGGGGAGCTTGCCCTTTCCCTGAACGTCCTGGGACTCATCTACAGCGCGCTTGACCGCCCTGCAGCGGCGCTGCCACCCACCGTCGAGGCGGTAAAGATCCGTCGATCACTGGCCTTCAAGGATCCCGAGGAGATGGCCAACCTGGCCGATGCCCTGAATGATCTGGGAAATCGCTACGGCGAACTGGCCGACTCGAGGACGCGCTCGCTACCTACCTGCAAACAGTGGACAACCTCAGAAGGTTGGCTCCCGCCAATCCTGCCTCCCTCAGCGTTCTGGCGGACACCCTCGGCAACCTGGTCAGGGTCTATCGCGAACTCGGGCGCCCCTCCGAGGCCCTGCTCTACTGCCTAGAAGCGATCCAGATCCACTGCAGATTGGCAGGCACGGACCCCGCCATGCAGAGCCGGCTCGGTGATGCACTTCATCAGCTGGGCCGCATCCACAAGGAGATGGGACAGCCTTCTGATGCACTTCCAGCCCAGATCGAAGCCTTTGCGATCTACCGCAGACTGTCGGCAGTCAGTTCCGTGAACATCGACGGCCTGGCCTGGATTTCGCTACACGATCCTCACCGCCAGTGATCGCTTCACGACGCCCTTGGCCCTGGGGCTGGATGCCACGCTGATCACCCCATCGGCGCTGCTGCAGTTCGGCACGGCCCTGATCCAGGAAGCCGATGGCACCCCCCGCACCTTCGACGTGCAGTGGCGCCCCAGGAACGGCAGCGGTGCGGTGGCTTCGGCGCTGCAGCTCCTGGGGGCCGCCGGCAGCAATGGCACCGCGGCCGCCGGGGTGTTCGATTCGGCCTTCAACCGCCTGGCCATCGCGGCGGCGGGCAATGCCAACGCCACCGGGGCCCCGATCGGCAGCACGGGCTTCACCACAGGCCAGGCCACGGCGGCAGGGCTCAGCTCCGACCTTGTGTTCCGCCTGGCCAATCTGCTGGCCATTCCCTCCGGGGCCGGGCTGGAGCAGGCGGTGAACTCGATCACGCCGGAGTCCTATGCCGCGTTCCAGAGCGTGGGGCTCAATGCCCTGCGGCAGCAGCGGCAGACGCTGATGGCCCCGGCCGGCGGTTGCCGGACGACGGGTTGGGTGATCGGTGGCACCACCCGGCAGAACGACGCGTCCTCCGCAGACAAGAAGAACGGGACACCGGTGTGCGTCTTCGCGACCGGAGGCAATGCCACCGCCACCATCGATGGCCGTGATGGGCTCTCGGGCTATGACGCCGCGGTCGCCGGTGGCTTCTATGGCCTCGAAGTTCAACCCAGCCAGCGGTGGACGCTGGGTGCGGCCTATGGCTACGGCACGGCAGGGTTGAGCAACCTGGGGGCCGGCAGCGACAGCATCAGCTCCAGCATCAACAGTGGCTCGCTCTACGGGGTCTACAAACCCGATGGCCCCTGGACGTTCAAGGGGCTGCTGGGATACGGCAACTACAACGTCAGTGGGCTCCGGCGCCTGATCGCGGTGGGCAATGGCAACCCGATCACCGGCAGCACAACAGCCCATGGCTACACCGCCGGGCTGCAGGCTGACTATGCGATTCCGCTCAGCAAGCCAACCGCCACGGTGCCGGTCACGCTCAAGCCGCAGCTAGGTGTGGCCTATGGGGCCTATCAGCAGGACGGGTTCAGCGAAAGCGGTGACCCGACCATGAACCTGAACGTGGCGGGCCACACCAGCCAGAGCCTGGTGGGAACGGTGGGCGCCGAGGTGACGGCCGCGATTCCCCTGAACCCGGAGAGGACTCAGCTGCTCAAGCCACGCGTCGCCGTGGCCTATCAGGTGGATGCACTGGGGGATCGCAACGGCAACAGTTCCCTGAACGCCTCCCTGCCAGGAGCGGGCGTGAACTTCTCCAGCGCCGGCCAGAATCGCGGCCTCAACGATCTGACGCTGAGCGGCAGCCTGGAATACGACATCGCCAGCAAGGCGTCCCTGTATGTCTCAGCCTCCTATGAAGTCTTTTCCACGGGGCGCCAGTTCGCCTATGGGGGTGGCGTGAAGCTCAGCTTCTGAGAAGGCAGCAGAGGGTGCCGGGAACGGGGCCGTCGGCCACTGAACTGTCGCGTTCGGCCCTTCCCCTTTGCTCCTGGGTGCTTCAGATCCGCTGCATCCCCAGTGTAAGAATCAGCTCTGAACGCGGATCGCGACGCCGCACGCTCTTAGCTTGGAATAAAGCTGCAGGGCGTACCGTGGAGCGACCGTGGTTGAGCCTAAGCCTACCCATTGTGGGACTGCTTCTAGGGAGTACCGCAGCACTCCCAGTTGTTGCGTCCTGGGCCGAAGCCAAGCAGCTACTGCCAGACCTCAACGACAGCTGGGTAGTACTGACGCAACCAGCGACGCAAGATCAGCTGCCAAAGGTGGTGACCGACTGGATCCAGCAGGCAGAAGCGCTTGAAGAACAGGGTGCCTATGACGAGGCCCTGGCACAGTGGCAGAATGTGATCAGCTGGATGCGGGCCAATCCCCAGCTGGGCACAGCAGAAAAAGCGGCCATTCTTCATCAGTTTGGTTGGTTGCTCATGATGTCGGGCCGGCCAAGTGAGGCGATGGCCCCGACCGAAGAGGCCGTAGCCATTCGCCGCAGGCTGACGGCAAGCAGTGCTGGTTTCGAAGCTGAACTAGCCTTGTCGTTGAGGCAATTGGGAATGGTGTTCAGCAAGTTGAACCGCCCAAGGGATGCACAGCCTCCCACTTTCGAAGCCATAGCGATCTACCGGAGACTGGAGACAGGCGATTCGGAATTCCGCGACGATCTGGCTCTATCTCTTTACAACCTGGGTGTTCAGTTCACCATGCTGGACAGACATCGAGATGCGTTGGAGCCCACCATCGAATCAGTGGCCATCTACCGCAAACTGGCGGCAAGCAACCCCTCCTTCGAGATTGATCTGGCAGATGCTCTCGCCAACCTTGGTATCTACTACAGCAAGCTAGGTCGCTTCCCCGAAGCCTTGCCGCCCACTCAGGAGGCAGTAGCGATCTACCGCAGATTCGCAACTGAAGATCCAGCTGTCCTAAAGGATCTCGCCCGTTCTCTCTTTAATCTCAGTGTTCAGTACACTGCTCTGAACAGACGCGAAGATGCAGTCCAGCCTACGATCCAATCTGTGGCAACTTTCCGAAAACTGGCAGGGATCAACACCTCCTTCGAGGTTGATCTAGCAGATGCTCTCGCCAGCCTTGGCATCCACTATAGCGAATTAGGTCGCTTCTCCGAAGCCCTGCCGCCCACTCTGGAGGCAGCGACGATCTACCGCAGACTCACGGCACGCAACCCGACGGTGGAGAGCGATCTAGCCCTTTGCTTGAATAACTTAAGTGGCCACTATGCGCAACAAGGCCGTACTTCAGAAGCGCTATCGCTCAGCACCGAAGCAGTGGCGATTTATCGTAGACTGGTGGCAAGCAACACGACGTTGCGGGGCGATCTAGCCCGTGCTCTGTACAACCAAGGCGTCCACTACAGTGCGCTGGGTCATCCTTCAGATGCACTGCCACCCACGATTGAAGCGGTAGCGATCTATCGCTCACTGGCAGACAGCAACCCAGCGCTTCAGGTCAGTCTGGCCCATGCTCTATATAATCTGGGGGTCAACTCCAGTGAACTTGGGCATCATTCAGAAGCTCTGCAGCCCACGCTGGAAGCAGTTGCATTGTACCGCAAACTGGCAGCTGGTAATCCAACCTTGCAAGGGAATCTAGCTCTTGCCCTTGGCAACCAAGGTGCCATTTACGGCAAACTCGGCCGTCGAGACGAAGCCATGCTACCCACTGTCGAATCGGTGGCAATTTATCGCAGGCTGACGATAGACAACCCGACACTCCAGGCCGATCTAGCCCGGAATCTGAATAACTTGAATACCATCTACAGGGAGCTTAACCGTACAGCGGATTCGCTTTCCCTCATCCTAGAAGCAGAGGCAATTTACCGAAAACTGGCGGCAAGCGACCCGAGCTTCCAAGGCAATCTGGCCACTACTCTGCATGAAATGGGCATCACCTACAGCAAACTAGGGCGCCATGGCGAAGCCCTGCGAACTACACTGGAGGCGGTGGCAATGTACCATAAACTGGCAGCAAGCCATCGAGAAACTCAGTCAAATTTAGCAGGTGCGCTATTCAACCTTGGCGTCAACTACGCTGAACTCAAACGCCCTTTAGATGCCCTAAAGACAACTCTCGAAGCGGTGGCCGTTTACCGAGAACTGGTGGCGAGGGACCAGTCATTTCAGGCAGATTTAGCAGATTCTCTCGCTAATCTTGGATTCTACTATAGCGAACTGAATCGCTTTTCCGAAGCCCTTCAGCCCACTATTGAAGCGGTGAAGTTGTACCGAGAGTTGACGGCAGGGGACCCAGGAATTCAAGTCAAACTAGATCATGTTCTGAATCATTTAAGCAGCCTCAACAAAGCATTGGGGCGCCAGCCTTAAGCAGCGGACGGCCATGGGAAAGGGGGCTCATTGCTGCAATTGGATTGATCTGCCAATGATTGCGCCGGCATCCAAGAACAGCCAATCAATGACCGTGATCAATCTCCGTCACCATGAACGCTGCGCAGCCCCTTCACCCATCCAGCTCCAGCCACTTCTTCGCCTCCACCGCCGCCTTCTCCTGCCCCTGCCGGTGCCCGAAGGCAAACGCCGCCACGCAGATCAAGGTGATCGCCGCCGGCACCGTCCCCGATGGCAGCCGGTTGCGGCTGGCCAGGTCGTCCGGCAGGCCCCCCAGCGTCAGCACCAGGAAACCCACCGCCCCCAGCGCCGTCAGGCCATAGAGAAACGGTGTGATCGTGCGGCGCGTCAGGGCGTGCAGCAGCAGCACCGCCAGCCCCACCCAGGGCAGGC
>NZ_JAFKRJ010000040.1:0-9912 GCF_019038515.1 Synechococcus sp. CCAP 1479/10
GCGCCGTCAGGCCATAGAGAAACGGTGTGATCGTGCGGCGCGTCAGGGCGTGCAGCAGCAGCACCGCCAGCCCCACCCAGGGCAGGCTCGAGCCCAGGGCCCACAGCCAGCGTTCGCCCGATCCATCGCCCAGCCGCCGCCGGCAGGCCAGTTCGCGCTGCAGCCGGCTCATTCCCGCCTGGGCGCCCCGCGCCGCTCGGCCAGCACCTCCTGCACCCGGCGCCAGTCGACGCCGTGGTGGGCCAGGGCCACCTGCACATGAAAAATCAGATCGGCCGCCTCGCCGGCGATCGCTGCCGGGTCGTCGTCCTTGCAGGCCATCACGAATTCGGCGCTCTCCTCGCCGATCTTCTTGAGGATGCGGTTGTCGCCCCCCTCCAGCAGCTTGTTGGTGTAGCTGCCAGGCTCCGGCCGCTCCCGGCGGCCATTGATCACCCGCGCCAGCTCGGTGCACACATCCGCCGGCGGCGGCAGGGCGTCCGGGCCGCCGGCTGTCGCCTCCGCACCTTCCTCGTAGAAGCAGCTGCGGGCGCCGGTGTGGCAGGCCACCTGGCCCACCTGCTCGATCGTCAGGAGCAGCACGTCGGCGTCGCAGTCGTAGCGGAGCCCCCTCAATTTTTGGAAATGGCCGCTGGTGGCCCCCTTGTGCCACAGCTCCTGCCGCGAGCGGCTCCAGTAGTGCACCTCGCCCGTGGCCAGGCTGCGCTCGATCGCCTCCCGGTTCATCCAGGCCACCATCAGCACCGCCCCGTCCAGCCAGTCCTGGGCCACCGCCGGGATCAGCCCCGTCCCGTCGAAGCGCAGCGTGGCGATCAGCTCCGGGCCCGCCAGCGCCGCCCCCCCGCCGGGCGACGGCGGGTGACAGGATCCAGGGGAAGCGGCGGATGGAGCCCCCACGGGACGCGACGTCAGCTGCAGTGATCCTCCCCCATGTCCACCCCCGCGGCCCACACCTGCAGCAAGAGCTACGGCGGCTTCCCCTGCTGCCATCGCCAGTGGCGCCACCCGGGCCACTGCCGTTTCGTGCACGGCTACAGCCGCAGCTTCACCTTCTGGTTCGCCGCCCACCACCTCGACCTCCACGGCTTCGTGGTCGATTTCTCCAGCCTCCAGCCCCTGCGGGCCCGCCTCGAGCAGCAGTTCGACCACACCTTCCTGGTCAACCACGACGACCCCCTGCTGGCCCAGTGGCAGACCCTGCATGAGCAGGGCGCCCTCGACCTGCGGGTGATGGCCAACGTGGGCATGGAGGCCAGTGCCGAGCTGGCCTGGGGCTGGGCCAACGCGCTGCTCCACCCCCGCGACGGCGGCCGCAGCTGCTGCTGGCGCGTCGAGGCCCGCGAGAACGAGGCCAACGCCGCCCGCTTCACCGCCATCCCCGACTGGTTCGAAGCCGGCGCCACCACCAGCCCGGAGCCCTGGCCGGCGCCGTGATCCTCACCCGTCTGGCCACCGCCTGGGCCCTGTTCCAGGGGCTGCTGATCGAGGCGCTGCCCTTCCTGCTGATCGGCGTGCTGATCTCCGCCGGCGCCCGCTGGTTCGCCCCGGGGGGGCGCTGGCTGCGGCGGCTGCCGTCCCACCCCCTGCTGGGTCCGCTCACCGGCGCCGCCCTCGGCTTCGCCCTGCCGGCCTGCGAATGCGGCAACGTGCCGGTGGCCCGCCGCATGCTCAGCGGCGGCGCGCCCCTCGGCGCCGGCCTCGGCTTCCTGTTCGCCGCCCCCGTGCTCAACCCGATCGTGATCGCCAGCACCTGGGCGGCCTTCCCCGACCAGCCCTGGCTGCTGCTGGCCCGCCCCCTGGGCGCCGTTGTCGTGGCCGTGGGCCTGGCCCTGCTGCTGGGCCTGGTACCCGAAACCCAGCTGCTCCAGGCCGACCTGCTGGCCGAGCGGCGCCTGCACCAGCCCCTGGCGGCGGTGGGGCTGCTGGAGCGCTCCAGCGGCCTGGTGGGCGCCCCGCCACCGTCGGCCCTCAGCGCCGACACCGCCCCAGTCCGGCCGCCCCTGGCCGAGCTGATGAAGCACGCCAGCCAGGAGTTCCTCTACCTGGCCCTGCTGCTGGTGATGGGCAGCGTCATCGCCGCCCTGGTGCAATCCTTCGTGCCCCGCAGCTGGCTGCTGGCGGTGGGCGGCGCCCCCACCCTCTCGATCCTGGCCCTGATGCTGCTGGCCCTGGTGGTGTCGGTGTGCTCGAGCGTGGATGCGTTCCTGGCCCTCAGCTTCGCCGCCCAGGTCACCCCCGGGGCCCTGCTCGCCTTCCTGCTCCTGGGCCCGGTGATCGACCTCAAGCTGGTCAGCCTGCTCGGGCTGCTGTTCCGCCCCCGCGGCCTGGTGCTCACCACCGCCGGGGCCGCCCTGATGGTGCTGCTGATCGGCCAGTGGGTGAACCTGTGGCGCCTGTGACTCCCCCCCTCCTGCAGCGGGCCGCCCTCTGGCGCGCCGCCAGCCTCGGCCTCTGGGCCCTGGTGATGCTTGTCAGCAGCGTCGACGGCCGCCTCGACCTGCTCCTGCGGGCCGTGTTCCACCCCCTGGTGGCCCTGGCCGGCCTGCTGCTGCTGCTCGTGGCCCTGCTGCAGCTGCGCCTGGCCTTCGGGCCCGGCCGGCAGGAGCGGGGCGACCGGCGCCAGGCCCGCACCCTGCTGCTCACCGCCGCCATCGCCCTGCTGGTGCTGCTGCTGCCGCCGGCCCCCTCCTTCGCCGACCTGGCCGGCCAGCGCCCCCGCGACGAGACCGCCGAAAGCGAGCTCAGCTTCGTGTTGCCGCCCGCCCAGCGCAGCCTCACCGACTGGGTGCGGCTGCTGCGCAGCCAGCCCGACCCCAAATTGTTTGCCGGCGATCCGGTGCGCATCAGCGGCTTCGTGCTGCCGATGGAGGGCGAATCGCCCCAGCTGGCCCGGCTGCTGGTGCGCTGCTGCCTGGCCGATGCCTCCCCGGTGGGGCTGCCCGTCCACTGGCCCGCCGGCCAGGCCCCCTTCCCCGCCGACCAGTGGCTGGCCATCGACGGGGTGATGGGCCTCAAACCCGCCCCCGGCGGCGGCGAGCGGCTGGAGGTGGTTCCCAGCCGCATCCGGCCGATCCCCCGGCCCGCCCGGCCCCTGGAACCATGAGCCCGCTCTCCCGCCTCCCCGGTGCCGGCCCCCTGCCGCTCACCCTGGCCCTGGCAGGGCTGCTGGCCCTCGTCCAGCAGCAGCTGCTGCTGAACCACCCGCCCCGGCTCGAGCGGCTGACGCCGGTGGCCGCCAGCTCCGGTCCCGCCGCCCTGCAGGCCCGCTTCAGCCGGCCCATGGACCCGGCCAGCCTCCAGGCCGCCAGCACCCTCAACCCGCCCCTGGCCCACCGCTGGCTCGGCGACGGCGACACCCTGCTGCTGAACCTCTCCCCCGACCAGCGGATCAGCTCCCCCCTGCAGCTGCAGCTGGCCGGCCGCGATCGCCGCGGCCTGGCCCTGGCCCCCCAGCGCTGGCAGTGGGATCCGCGCCCCCGGCTGCTGGCGGTGGTGCCGGCGGGCAGCGGCGAGCAGCTGCAGGTGCGGGAGCACGACGGCCGCTGGCGGCCGATCTCGCCGGTCTGGCCGCGCATCACCATGGTCGAACCGCTCGGCGGTGGCGAGGCCGTGGCCGTGGTGTCGCGCTCCGAAAACGGCCGCTTCCGTGTCTGGCGGCTGCCGCTGCGCCAGCAGCCCCTGCGCCCCCTGGGCCGCGGGCGTCCGGCGTCAGCGTCGCCCGTGCAGGCCGGTGCCCCCGAGGCCATCGGCGCCGGCGAGATGGTCTTCGCCCACATCAGCGGCAACCGCCGCGGCGACCTGCTGGTGCAGGCCGGCGGTGAGCAGCCCGACCAGGTGAGCATCAGCCTCTGGCCCGCCCGGGGCGGCCCCCGGGTGCTGCCGCTGGAGGCCAGCGGCGCCGTGCGGCTGCTGCCCGAGGGGGGCGCCCTGGTGGTGCCGGAGATCGACGGCCTCAGCCTGCGCGACCTGCCCCCCCGGCCGCCCCGCCGCCAGACCCTGCCCGGCAGCCGCGACCTGAGCAGCTTCTGTCCCCGGGCGGGGCGGGCCCTGCTGGTGCGCCACTGGCCCGATTTCCGCCGCTCCCTGGAGCTGGTGGAGCCGGGCGTGGCCCCGCGCCAGCTCTGGCTCGGCCCCCAGGCCCTGGCGGCCACGGCCTGCAGCCGCGGCGGCGAGCGGATCTGGGCCCTGCTGATCGAAGGGGTGGGCCGGCCCGTCCTCACCCTGGTGACCCTCGACCGGCGCGGCACCGTGCTGGCCTCGCGGCGCCTGGCCGGCTGGGAACTCGAACCCGGCACCGGCCTCAGCTACGACCCCACCAGCGACCGGCTGGCGCTGGTGCTCCGCCCCCTGGGGGAGCTGCGCGGCGCACCGCCGGCGCCCCCCCGGGCGGTGCTGATCGAGGCCTCCAGCCTCACTCTCCAGCCCCTGCCCCAGGAGGCCCTCCAGGCCATCTGGCTGCCGGCAGGGTAGAAACGGAACCATGCAGGCCCCCACCGCCCCCGATCTGCCGCCGCGCCAGGCCTCCCTGCTGGCGGAACTGCGCGATGCCGACGGCGAACTGAGCGGCCAGGACCTCCATGCCCGGCTGCGGGGTGGCCCCTCCGCCATGGGCCTGGCCACCGTCTACCGCCACCTGCGCCAGCTGCAGCAGCGGGGCCTGGTGCGCTGCCGCCACCTGCCCAGCGGCGAAGCCCTCTACGCCCCGACCGAGCGGGACGAGCACCACCTCACCTGCGTCGACTGCGGCACCACCATGGTGCTGCCCCAGTGCCCGGTGCACGGCCTGCACCTGCCGGGGGAGGACCTGGGCGACTTCCTGCCGATGTATCACACCCTCGAGTTCTTCGGGCTGTGCGGCCGCTGCCGGGGCGCCCGGTCCTGAGGCCGGCCGATCAGGCCCGGAGGCTGTCGCGGTGCAGCACCGCCATCACATCGAGGATCTGGCTGCAGCGCTCCGCCGGCACGCTGATCAGTTCCCCCAGCCGCTGCAGCATCGCCTGCTCCACCGGCTTGAGGCTGCGGTTGGCGTACACCAGCAGGGCCGCCATCGCATAGGCCGTCTCCTGCTGGGGTTCGCTCAGCACCGGCGCGGCCTCCACCAGCAGCTGTTCCCAGCCGCCGTTGCGCAGGCGCCCCAGCAGGCCGTCGAACATCGCCCCCATCACCGCTTCGCCGAGGTTGCCGTAGGGCGAGCGCAGCTCCAGCTGCTGGCGCAGCAGGGCGGCCTCGTCACCGTCGAGGGCGCCATCGCAGGCCACGGCGGCAAGGCCGATGGCGGCGAACGCTTCACTGGAGTTCATGGGCCAGGTACGGAGACCGCCATTCCAGCAGCCGCGGCGGCACTGGTGGGGTGAGCGCGCCGGCAGAATCACCACAGCGGTTCCCCTTCCGGCCATGACCAGCACGAAACTGGACGCCCCGACCCCAGGTGCGGCCACCGAGGCGGCCGCCGAGGCCCGGCCCATCTCCGTGCCGGTGACGATCCTCACGGGCTTCCTCGGAGCGGGAAAGACCACCCTGCTCAACCACATCCTCAGCAACCAGGAGGGGGTCAAGACCGCCGTGCTGGTCAATGAGTTCGGCGAGATCGGCATCGACAACGAACTGATCGTCGCCACCGGCGACGATATGGTGGAGCTGAGCAACGGCTGCATCTGCTGCTCGATCAACGGCGAACTGCTGGAGGCCGTCTACCGGGTGCTGGAGCGCCCCGACCCCGTCGACTACCTGGTGGTCGAGACCACCGGCCTGGCCGATCCGCTGCCCGTGGCCATGACCTTCCTCGGCAGCGACCTGCGCGACCTCACCCGGCTCGATTCGATCATCACCCTGGTGGACGCGGAGAACTTCGGCGCCGAGACGCTGCAGGGGGAGGTGGGCCGCTCCCAGATCGTCTACGGCGACATGATCCTGCTCAACAAGTGCGACCTGGTCAGCGAGGAGCGGCTCGAGCGGCTGGAGGCCGAGCTGCGGGCGATCAAGAGCGAGGCCCGCATCCTGCGCTCGGTGAAGGGCGAGGTGCCCCTGGCCCTGCTGCTGAGCGTGGGCCTGTTCGAGAGCGACAAGGTGGTGGCCCAGCAGCAGGCTCCCGGCGCCGGCGACCACCACGGCCATGACCACGGCACCCATCACGACCACGGCGCCGAGGACCACAGCCACTGCGACCACGACCACGGCCACTGCGAGCACGAAACGGAGGCAGGTCACGATCACGGCCATCACCATGGCCACGACCATGACCATGGCGGTCATGCCGACCACCAGGCCATTGAGGGGTTCACCTCCCTGTCCTTCAGCAGCGACGGCCCCCTCTCCCTGCGCAAGTTCCAGAATTTCCTCGACAACCAGATGCCGGCGGGGGTCTTCCGGGCCAAGGGCATCCTCTGGTTCAACGAAAGCGAGCGCCGCCACGTGTTCCACCTGGCGGGCAAACGCTTCTCCATCGACGACAGCGACTGGCCGGGGGAGCGCAAGAACCAGCTGGTGCTGATCGGCAAGGATCTCGACCACCAGCGCCTGCGCCAGCAGCTCCAGGCCTGCGTGGCCGGCGCGTCCGGCAAGGGCTTCGCCTGATCGGCAAACCGCCGTCCCGTTGTGCTGCATCCACTACGGAACCACCGGCTGGCGCCGCTAGGGTGACGCTCTACGTACTGCTCCCATGACCGAGTTCCTCCTGATGACGGGCGTTCTCGCCCTTCTCGGTCTGGTGCTGTGGATGGCGATGGATTCCGACGACGACAACGGCGGCGGCGGCCTGATGCAGCCCGCCCTCATCCCGGTGCGCCGCTCCAGCTCCTACTGAGCGAAGCGCGCGTAAGCATTGATACCTGGCTTCGCGTCGTTTGTGCCGACCACCCCTTCGGAGCCTTCATAGGGTCCGGGCAGACACCCGTTCTTCCCGATGCCCTCGTCCAGGTTCCTCCGTCGTCGCCTGCTGCTGCCTGTCGGCGGATCCGCGGCCCTGGCCGCAGCCCTGCTCGCCGTCTTCGGCGGCGGATCTTTGCCGGCCATCGGCCAGTCGCAGACCCAGGCTCCCGCCGTCGCCCAGGCCGGCACCACCATCGGGGTCTACTCCGGTCGCCACTACAACACCGACAAGGAGCTCTACCGCCAGTTCACCGCCCGCACCGGCATCAAGGTGAACGTGCTGGAAGCCAAGGACGACGCCCTGCTGGAGCGCCTCAAGAGTGAGGGCAAGAACAGCCCCGCCGATGTGCTCGTGCTCGTCGATGCCGCCCGCCTCGATGCCGCCACCGACCAGGGCCTGTTCCGGCCCACCCGTTCGGCGGCCCTGCAGCGGGACGTGCCCGCCAACCTGCGGGATTCCCAGGGCCGCTGGTATGGCCTCACCCGCCGGGTGCGGGCCGTGGTCGTCAACCCGAAGCTGGTGAATCCCGCCACGATCCGCACCTACGCCGATCTGGCCAAGCCGGCCCTCAAGGGCAAGCTCTGCCTGCGGGAGCGCAAGAGCCCCTACAACCAGTCCCTGGTGGCCAGCCAGATGATCCTGCGGGGTGATGCCGCCACCCGCACCTGGATCCGCGGCATGGTGGCCAACGTCAGCCAGCCCTTCTTCACCTCCGACACCCCCCTGGCCCGGGCCGTCGCCCGGGGCGAGTGCGGCGTGGGGGTGGTGAACACCTACTACATCGCCCGCATGCTCTCCGGTGAAGGCGGCGCCCAGGACAAGCAGCTGGCCGAACGCCTGAGGGTGGTCTACCTCAATCCCTCCCACGTCAACATCACCGGCGCCGGCGTCACCCGCCACGCCAGAAATCCCCAGGCGGCGACCCGGCTGATCGAGTTCCTGGCCTCCCCCACCGGCGGCCGCGGCTACGCCGAAGCCAACAACGAATACCCGCTCAAGGGCTTCGGGGATAACCCGATCCTGAAACGGTTCGGCAGCTTCCGGGCCGATGGCGTCTCGGTGGAGCAGATCGGATCCAGGAGCCGGGCGGCCACCCGGATGATGGAATCGAACGGCTGGAAATAGGACACCGGATGGCGACAGCGGCAACGGCGGAGCGGGCACCAGCCCCCCGGACAGCTCCGCCGATGCGGCGGGCTTCCCTCGCGGCGGCCGTCCTGCTGGTCTGCGC
This sequence comes from Synechococcus sp. CCAP 1479/10, assembly GCF_019038515.1. Classification (NCBI taxonomy): domain Bacteria; kingdom Bacillati; phylum Cyanobacteriota; class Cyanophyceae; order Synechococcales; family Synechococcaceae; genus Synechococcus; species Synechococcus sp. CCAP 1479/10. The sequence goes on from NZ_JAFKRJ010000040.1 coordinate 8,100, forward strand.
CCTGGCGGTGCTGCCGTTCCTGGCCCTGGCCGGCTTCGCCCTTCGCGATGCCGGCTCCGGCGGCCTCTGGCTGGGGGCCGAAGGCCTTGAGCAGCTGAGCAACACCCTGGTGCTGGTGCTGGGCGTCGGACTGATCGCGGCCCTGCTCGGCACCGCCAACGGCTGGCTCACCGCCTGCTGCCGCTTCCCGGGACGCCGCTGGCTGCGGCTGGCCCAGGTGCTGCCCCTGGCGGCTCCGGCCTTCGTGCTCGCCGCCGTGCTGGTCGACCTCGGCAGCCGCTGGGGCTTCCGCGTGCACGGCATCGGCTGGGCCGTGCTGCTGCTCAGCCTCACCACCTATAGCTACGTCTTCCTGCTCTCCACCGAGAGTTTCTCGGGCAGTGGGCAGCGCCAGCTGGAGGCCTGCCGCAGCCTGGGGGTGGGCCCCTGGGGCAGCTTCCGGCGGGTCGCCCTGCCCCTGGCGCTGCCCTCCATCGGTGCCGGTGTCGCCCTCGGCGGCATGGAGGTGGTCAATGAACTCGGCGCCGTGGAGCTGCTGGGGGTGCCCACCCTCTCGCGGGGGATCCTGCAGCGCTGGCAGGCCGAGGGCGACCTGCCGGGGGCGGTGGGACTGGCCCTGATCGCCCTGGTGCTGGTCAGCCTGCTGGTGGGGGCCGAACGCTGGATGCGCCAGCGCAGCCGCCGCTGGAACATCGGCCAGGACGGTGCCGGCGCGCTGCAGTGGCCGCTGCAGGGATGGCGCCGCCTGCTGGCCCAACTGCTCTCCGTGCTGCCGCCCCTGGTGAGCCTGGGGCTTCCCCTCACCTGGCTGGTGGCGAGCCGCGACCACCTGCAGAGCGATCCGCTCGAGGATCTGCTGGCCCTGACGCTGCGAAGCCTGGGGCTGGCCCTCGTCGCCACCGTGGTCACCGTGGCGGCGGCCCTGGTGCTGGCCATCAGCCGCCGCTGGCTGGCCAACCGGCTGCTGGGGCGGCTCACCTTCTTCGCCGGCATGGGCTACGCCGTGCCGGGCACCGTGCTGGCCCTGGCCCTGATGCTGATCGGCGGGCCGCTGCAGCTCAGCCCCCTGCTGCTGCTGCTCTGGGGCTACGCCGACCGCTTCATGGCCGTTTCCAAGCAGGGACTCGACGCCTCGTTCGAGCACATTCCCCCCAGCCTGGACGAATCGGCCACCAGCCTGGGCTGCGGCTGGCTGGCGGTGCTGCGCCGTGTCCACCTGCCGCTGCTGCGCGGTCCGCTGCTGGTGGGGTCGCTGCTCGTCTTCGTCGACGTGGTGAAGGAGCTGCCCCTCACCTTCTCCCTGCGCCCGTTTGACTTCGACACCCTTTCGGTGCGTGTCTACCAGTACGCCAGTGACGAACGGGTGGGGGCGGCCCTGATTCCGGCGCTGCTGATCCTGGTGCTGGGGCTGGCCGCCTCGATCGCCCTGATGCCGAGCCTCGAGCGCCAGGGCCGGGGCGAGTGAAGCGGGCCCCGGCCGGACCGGAGCCCAGGGTTCCGCGCGATCTCAGTCGCGGCCGCAGCAGCACTTGCCGCCTTTCCATTTGGAGCATTTCTTCTGGCGGCAGCCCTTCTTCTTGGCCTGGGGCTGGGGACCGCGGACGCTGATCGGAGCGGGGACGTCGGGAAGGCTGCCGAGGGAGGGGGCCATGGGGGCGAAGGGAAAGGGAGGAGAAAGGAGAAAGCTGAAAGCAGGGGGCGTCAGGCCGCCAGGGGAGCGCCGTCGACCAGGGCCGGTGCCAGGCGCAGGCTGGTCTCGCCGCTGGGGACCTGCATCAGGTCGGCGGCCCGGATGCGGGAGATCAGCCGGGTG
>NZ_JAFKRJ010000041.1:0-39863 GCF_019038515.1 Synechococcus sp. CCAP 1479/10
CAGCAGCCGGCCCGCCCCACCCTCGGCCCGGCCCCAACGGCCCGGTGCCCCGGCACCGATCCGTCCCGGCAGCGCCGGCGCCAGGGCCGGCTCGGCCCCAGGACGGCCCGGCCCCACCCCGCTCGAACTGGTCGGCAAGCCGATCCGCCGCGACTCGGCGGGTCCCGGCACCTCGGCCCCGGGTCGTCCGGCGGCCCCCGGCCGCCCGGGCATCCCCGCGGGGATGCGCAAGCCGATGGCCCCCGGCGAGCTGATGCAGCTCCAGAAGCCCACCGGTCGCCCCACCGCTCCGCCGCCGCGCCGGCCCGACCGCAGCGAAGGCGGCACCGAGGCCGGTGGTGAGACGGAGGGCGTCACCCGCCCGACCGCCACCCCGCCGGCGGCCCCCCGCCGCCCCGGCTTCCGGCCGCCCACGCCTGCCGGCGCCCGTGCCCCCGGTGCCCGGCGGCCCGACTGGGACGACAGCGCCAAGCTCGAGGCCCTGCGCAGCCGCACCCCGCAGAAACAGCGCACCAAGGTGCACATCATCGGCGAAAACGATGATGCCCTCACCGCCGAAACCGGCGGCTACGCCGGCGAGCAGGAAGCCCTGGTGCTCCAGGCCAGCCTGGCCCGCCCGGCCAAGCCCCGCTCCGCTCCTGGCACCGCTGCCAAGCCCACGGTGGCGGTGCGCAAGCGCAAGAAGGAGACCACCCGCCAGCGCCAGCGGCGCCGGGCGATGGAGCTGCGGGCCTCCCGCGAAGCCAAGGCCCAGCGGCCCGAGATGCTGATCGTGCCGGAGGGCAACCTCACGGTGCAGGAGCTGGCCGACCGCCTCGGCGTGGAGAGCTCCGAGATCATCAAATCCCTGTTCTTCAAGGGGATCAGCGCCACCGTCACCCAGACCCTCGACCTGCACACGATCGAGACGGTGGCCGAGGAGTTCGGCGTGCCCGTCCTCGAGGACGACGTCGAGGCCGCGGCCAAGAAGACCGTGGAGATGATCGAGGAGAGCGACAGGGCGCACCTGATCCGGCGCCCGCCCGTGGTGACCGTGATGGGCCACGTCGACCACGGCAAGACGAGCCTGCTCGACGCCATCCGCAAGACCCGCGTGGCGGCCGGGGAAGCCGGCGGCATCACCCAGCACATCGGCGCCTACCAGGTCGATGTGCCCCACGGCGACGAGCACCGCAAGATCACCTTCCTCGACACCCCGGGTCACGAGGCGTTCACCGCCATGCGGGCCCGCGGCACCAAGGTCACCGACGTGGCGGTGCTGGTGGTGGCCGCCGATGACGGCGTCCGTCCCCAGACCCTGGAGGCGATCAGCCACGCCCGCGCCGCCGAGGTGCCGATCGTGGTGGCGATCAACAAGATCGACAAGGAAGGGGCCCAGCCCGACCGGGTCAAACAGGAGCTCTCCGGTCTCGATCTGGTGGCCGAGGACTGGGGCGGCAACACCGTCATGGTCCCCGTGAGCGCCATCAAGGGGGAGAACATCGACAAGCTGCTGGAGATGATCCTGCTGGTCACCGAAGTGGAGGACCTGCAGGCCAACCCCGACCGGATGGCCCGCGGCACGGTGATCGAGGCCCACCTCGACAAGGCCAAGGGTCCGGTGGCCACCCTGCTGATCCAGAACGGCACCCTCAAGGCCGGCGACGTGCTGGCGGCCGGTCCGATCCTCGGCAAGGTGCGGGCGATGGTCGACGACACCGGCAAGCGGGTGAAGCAGGCCGGCCCGTCGAGCGCCGTGGAGGCCCTGGGCTTCAGCGAGGTGCCCACCGCCGGCGACGAGTTCGAGGTCTACGCCGATGAGAAGAGCGCCCGGGCGGTCGTCGGCGACCGGGCCACCGAGGCCCGGGCCACCCGCCTGGCCCAGCAGATGGCCTCCCGAAGGGTGTCCCTGGCGTCGATGTCGGGCCAGGCCAGCGAAGGCGAGCTCAAGGAGCTCAACCTGATCCTCAAGGCCGATGTGCAGGGCAGCGTCGAGGCGATCCTCGGATCCCTCGAGCAGTTGCCCCAGGAGGAGGTTCAGGTGCGGGTGCTGCTGTCGGCACCGGGCGAGATCACCGAAACGGACGTCGACCTGGCGGCCGCCTCGGGCGCCGTGATCGTGGGCTTCAACACCTCGATGGCCTCCGGTGCCAAGCGCGCCGCCGATGCCACCGGGGTGGATGTGCGCGATTACGACGTCATCTACAAGCTCCTGGAGGACATCCAGATGGCCATGGAGGGCCTGCTGGAGCCCGAGATGGTGGAGGAGAGCCTGGGCGAGGCGGAGGTGCGGGCCGTGTTCACGATCGGCAAGAGCGCCGTGGCCGGCTGCTACGTCACCAACGGCAAGCTGCAGCGCAACTGCCGCATCCGCGTCCACCGCGGCAAGGAGCTCGTCTACGAAGGCGACCTCGACTCGCTGCGGCGCAACAAGGACGACGTCAAGGAGGTGGCCACCGGCTTCGAGTGCGGCATCGGCTGCGATCGGTTCACCGGCTGGCAGGAGAAGGATCGGGTCGAGGCCTTCAAGCTGGTCACCCAGCGCCGGACCCTCAGCACCTGATCCCGTGACGCCCCGCGGCGAGCCGCTGCTCTGGCTCCAGCTGATCGCCCTCGGGGTGCTGCCGCTCGAGGCGTTGCTGCTGCTGCTGATCCTGGCCGGGAGCGACCCGGGCCCCCTGCCGGGCCTGGAGCGGCTGCTCTGCTGGGCGATCGGCGCCCTGGCCCCCTCCCTGCTGCTGGCCCGCCGTCCCGCCGACGTCTGGTCGCTGCTGCTGCTGCAGACCCCGCTGCGGGGCCGCCGGGAGCTGCAGCGGCGGCTCAGCCGGCTCCAGGCGGCCCCGGGGCTGGCTCTGGCCACCGCCGGCGGCGCCGCCCTCGCCCTGCCCCTGATGTGGTGGATCGATGGCCATGCCGCCGTGGCCGCGCCCATCACCCCCTTCGCCTCCTGCCCGCGCCTGGTGGCCCTGCTGCTGGCGGCCCTGCTGCTGGTGGTGATGCTGTGGCAGTGGCAGCAGCTGATCCAGTCCCTGTGGCTGCTGAGCCGCAGCCCCGAGGTCGTGGCCGCCACCCGCCCCCTCAGCCTGGAGGAACTGGAGCAGCAGCGCCTCTGCCTGGGCCTGCCCCTGCTGCTGCCCGAGCCCCTGAAGCTGGCCGAGGCGGTGATGCCGCCCGAAGCGACCCCGCCAGACGAAGCCCAGGAGCCACCCCCAGCCCAGCCGCCACCGGAAGCGCAGACGCCTGAGCCGCCACCGGAAACCCAGGCGCCCGATGTCCCAGACGCCGAACCCTCAGCCGTCGAGCCCTCAGCTGTCGGAGCGGTTGCGGTCGAACCAGAGCAGCCCCCCGAAGAGGCCGAAGGCGCCGACCTGGATCAGGAGATCGGCTGAGGCCACCTCAGAGCCGGCGGAGGCCCGCAGGGCCATGGTGGCCAGACCCAGCCCGGCGGAGGCCACCAGCGCGAACCACAGGGCCCGCCTGAGCCCCCGCCAGGGCGTCCTCGCTTCGCTGAGCAGACGCTGGCGCAGCGCCGGATCCAGGGATCTGTTCGGGTCGGATCCCATGGAGTGGCGCCCAGCAGGTGGTGATCCGACGAATGCTAATTTCTTGGCCGATGCCGGTGTAGCTCAGGGGTAGAGCAACTGATTCGTAATCAGTAGGTCGTCGGTTCAAATCCGATCACCGGCTTAGTTCCTGCAAGGCTTCTCAAGGATCACCGGAACGCCGCTCAGACAGCGTGCCCAGTCCGTGCCCAGTCCACAGCTCGGTGTGGCTCCATCGAGGCTCCCACCCTTCTCTCCCGCGAGTCGGCAGGATGCCTGTCTCCTCGTAGACCGGCCCACGAGCCCCTGATGGCGGGGATGATCAGCAGATGCCATCACTGCTGGGCGGCCGAGGGCACTGCTGCATCACGTTGCACCAGCTTGCGCCAGGTTACGGGGAAATCCCGTACAGTTGTTAGTAGCCCAAACGGCTACGGGGCACAGCGCCCTACCTGCACACCCAGAGGCCTCACGGCCTCGCCTTACCAAATCAAATCAAATGGCTCGCGTTGAACTGCGAATCAATGATGCGCTTGCTGCTGACCTAGAGAAATTCGCCGAGGCAGCAGGAGGGAATAAGAGCGAGGTCATCCGTCGCGCCATGACCCTCTATGCGCTTGCGAAAAAACAGATGGAGGATGGCGGGAGCGTTGTGTTCCGTCAGGAAGGCTCTGATGGCGAAGTCAAGGAGCAACAAATTCTGGCGCTCTAAGCATGCCGCCTACGATTAACCTCCCAGGGCTAGACCTGACTCAAGGGGGGCCAACAGGTCTTGGCGGAGTGCCCGATGGCCACCAGGTCAACTACTCAATGACCATCACGAAGGAGGAGACAGAAGACGAAGCAAAACACCGTAGACGCCGCGAATGGTGGACGCTTGTCTACTCGCTATGCCTCGTTGGGGTAGTTGTAGCTCTATGCGTCCACATAGCCCTTAATCCATCGGCAGGCAAGGAAGACCGGCAATGGGGATTGGCATTAATTGGTGTGTTAGTAGGTAATTTTTCAGGCTACATACTGAAAACGCAGAAGTAAGAGAGCTTCTCGGCACTGGGTTGCCAGCCAAAACAGTCGATGCAGATCACCAAGCTGCCCTGCTTCTGAGGCCAGCATCCCAGCCATTACAACCTACCCACCATTGAATGCCTTGAGCCAGGTATCCTTAAACGCTTTCTTGTAGTCAAACGGCTCAATTCCGCTGACCGGTTCAGTGCCTAAAACAGCGCCAGTCCAGGGGCGGGCTGGCAACAGTGTTCCATTCGATAATCGCGCACCTTCATGAACCGCAGCGGCATAAGGTGCAGTCCAGCGAAACTCTGCGCGGAGTCCATTGATGGTCGGTCCGGTATTGCTCTGGCGCAATAATCCGGTGTCGATGATGTTCCGGGGTGATCCTACTTCTTGTCCATTGCTGCGGATCGTAGTTACGGGATTCCAGCTATACACTGGCTTGGCTAGTGCGGCTTGAAATCTTGCGTTTAGTGTTTGAAATACTGCAGCCGCCGCTTTCTCTGAGGCTTGCCGAGCCTTGCCTCTGTAGTCGATGGTGAATCTGATCTTCATGGTCTTCAGGTGAACTCGGACAGGCCGCCGCGATCGAGGGCGTCGATCAGCAGCTCGCGGGCGGTGGTATGAATCGCCAGGCCACGCCATGCCGCCAGCTGCTCCAGCTGGGCCAGTGGTGCGCCACGCAACCGGAACCACACGCCACGGGCAGGTGGCAGCGGCTGGCGCGGTTCCACTGGGCCCAGGGCAGAGGCCATCCGGGCGTACCGGGCCCGGGCGTTTCGCTGCCGGCGTTCCCGCTCACCCGGTCTGATGTGGTACCTGACGGTGCTCTCGGGCACTCGCAGCGCCGTGGCGATCGCCGCATACGTGGCGCCGGCCTCCCTCATCTGCAGCGCCCTGATCGTCTTCGTCTGCGTCCATGGCCTGGGGTGCCTGCTCATCGGGCGCCCTCCAGCTGGCGCAGCTCGGCGAGGTTGGCGGCCAGCCGGCGCCGCAGCTGAGGCACGTCCGGATGCCTGTGGCGATCCTTGGTGATCCGCTCCAGCCAGTTGGTGTCCACCTCGATCTGGCGCCGCAGGTGAGCCTCCCGCTGGATGCGGCCGATCTCGCGGTGGGCAGCCATCCACGTGGGGCGGTCGGTCGCCGGGTCGAGGAGCACGGTCTGCAGCTCGCGGATCCGCTGGTCCGGGGTGGTAGCGGTGGCAGTGGTCATTCGGCCTCCAGCTCGGCCAGGGCGGCACGGGCCCGCTCCAGCTCCCGGGCGGCGAACGCCCGCAGCTGGGCCTCCTCACGGTCGTCACTGAGCACCCGCTCAGCCGCTTCGATCCGGGCGCGCAGGTTGGCGCGTCGGCCTGGAGCGATGGCGTCGATCATGACCGGGGCGCGGGGTGACGCTCCACGCCGTGGTCACGCTCCAGCTCGGCGTAGAGGGCATCGATCTGGCGGTTGGTGGCGGGGTCGTTCCACAGCGCCCGATCGGTGCGGCGGAAGAGGAGGTCGGTGATCTCGGCCTCGATGGTGGCGCGGTCTCGGGGTTCGGGCATGGGTGGGGACGGAGCATCGTCACCGGAGTTTTCCCGGTGCTGCATCCCGATGATTCCCGCTGCTCGAAACGGTTCCTATACCGATCCGCCGGGCCAATCCGGTCGACTGGTTGATACATAGGGGCCTGATGCACCGTTCCGGCCACGGTCGGCCGTGTCCAAGGCCAGGGCCACGGCCCAGATCCCCCGTCACCGCAGGGGCCGATCAGCGGCGCGTATCTGTGGCTTGGACAGGTGCGCAGCTTGGACAGGCCCTCAGCAGGCCACCGCCAGGGCCACCAGCTCGGCCTTCCTGATCCGCTTCGAGCGGGTGCCCACCATGGGCCGCAGGCGGGAGACGGGCAGGCCCTCGAGCTGCTCAGCCACCATGGCCAGCGGGTGGACGGCCGGGGGCGGGGCGGTGGTCGGCGGTGGCGTCATCACCCGGGCGGGTGATCCTGCAGGCCTCGATCGGGTGATGGTCAGCACCAGGGCGACGGCGGCGGCCACCAGCACGATCAGGGCCTCGGCCACCACCAGGCCGGCCAGCAGCAGCAGCTCGACCGGATGGGTTTCGTTCGTGTTCATGATTCCAGGGGCGAAGGATTCGCCCGGCGCCGCATCGCTTCCAGCAGCAGCCGGGCATGGGCCCCGGAACGGATCGACTCACCGGGGCGGGTGCCCCCGGTCCCTCACAGCAGGAACTCCGCATCGATGGCAGCGAGGTCACCCAGGCGACGGGTGATCTCCAGCTGCTCATCGATGAGCAGATCCCACTCGGCCAGGCATCCGTCGATCTCGGCCAGCAAGGCGTCGATCTCGGGATCCCCGGTGAGGGGTGCGGGTGTGTCGGCCATGGCGTCTCCGGTTGGTGGCGAGCCCCTGGCGGGACTCAGGAGGGGTGCCAGGAAGAACCACCACCGGAGAGCGGGACCGACTCCCGCGGGTTATTCAGTTGTCGAGGATCAATGGGGCGGGCGCCTCACCCAGCTGGTCCCCACCGCGGGGTCTTTCGTCAGTGCCTGCTGGTGGCCGGGTGCCGATCCTGCAGCGGTGGGGGCGCCGTGGCGCTCGGGGGTCGTTCCTGTTGATCAGGGCCGGCTCAGCGGCTGCTCCTGATGTACGAATCTTAGCGCATTGCACAGGGAAAAATCAGGGGACGTCATGTCGTTATTACTCACCCATGGCCAAAGACATCCACTCCCTGAGCAAGAGCATGCTGGGCATGGCCGCATGGCCTGATGAGCGCGACTTCCGCACCGGCCAGCCGGTGGCCCGCCCCGCCGCGAGGCCGAGCGATCGATTCATGCCTCTCGCTCCGGCTGCTGCTGCTCCGGCGGCTGCTGCCCCAGGAGCGCCGGCTGCACCGCCGCTGGCTGCCGACATCAGGCGCCAGAGGGAATCACTCGCCGAACACGCATGGCCCGATGACCTCGGGATGGTGGCACCCAGTCAGCAGGGCCAGGACGATGCCGACCCCGACGCGATGACGGACGAGGAAGAACTGGCCGGACTCGAAGAATCCCTCGCGCTGCTGCGGGAGCGCCAGGCGGTGCTGAAGGAGAGGCTCCAGGCCAAGGCCATGTCCGACCGGGCGGGCCGCTGATCAGCCGGGCAGCCGGATGCGTCACCTCCGGGAGGCGCCCCCCGCGGCTCATTCAGGATCCGAGAACTCATCACCCAGCCACTCCACGAGGAACTCCCTGATGAAAGAGTCTGGGCATCCCAGGCTCCCCTTCAGGTCCCTGAGCTGGTCCATGATTTCGGTGTATGCCGGGGCGATCTCGAAGTTCAGCTGATCGTCTGTGGGCTGCCATCTGGCGGGGGTGGTGGTCATGGTGGTGAGGGTGAGTTCAGTCATTGGGGGCCACCAGCATCAGGCACCGCTCCAGGTCGGCGGCGGCCAGCTCCACGGCCAGCAGCTGCTCCAGGCGGTGGCCCTGCAGGTTCGTGGTCGGCTGCAGGCCCAGCAGCCGCTGGATCGCAGGGAGCCGCCGGGCCAGCAGATCGGCCTCTGCCGTGGTCTCGCAGATGATCTTCACGGGCGGGCCTCCAGGGTGGGGACGACCGCGGCGACGTTCACCCGGACCATCCGGCGCTGGGCACCCAGGGGCGCCAGGTCGATGAGCTCGCGGCCGAACCGCCAGCGGGATTTCCGATTGGCATCGGCCTCGGCGATGAGCCGGCGGATGTGGCGGGGGCTGCAGCCCAGCGCCTTGGCGGCCTGGGGGATGGTGTGGAGGATCCTCATTGCGCGGCCCCCCGGGTGGTGGTGAGCTCCGGCAGATCCCGCAGGCCGGTCTCGATGAGATAGCTGCCCAGGTTGCTGACGGTACGCCGCTCAGCCTGTGCGCGGGCCTTCAGTGCCTCGGCCAGGCCGGGCGGCAACACGACTTGAACGCGAATTCCTTCCATGGTTGGTGGCGTGGTTGGTGTGTGAATGGACTGGCCTTGTCTAAGGCCTGCCGAAGGATGTTACGGCCCTTGTCTTATCTTTTGACGTCTTAATCCTGGCCGGCCAGCTATGCCGTCTTGATCTGGATTAAGACCAGGTGACGATCGTGACGCTGCCGTCACTTCTCCAGCAGGCGGATCGCGGCCATCGCCTCGGCCTGGGTGAAGGCGTAGAAAGGCTCACCGCTGGGCAGCTCGAAGCTCCAGCGCTGCGACCCATCGACACGGCGACGGGAGTTGAATCGGGTCTGGGATCCAGGGCGGCAGGCGCCAGTGGACCAGGTGTCAGCGACGGCGACGCCGCGGTACAAGAAATCAGGCATGGCAGGGCGGTGTGTGTGGTTTTCGCCCTGCCCTACCACATTGGCCATCCGCCCAGGGGACAAGCGGCGGCCGTGTTGGTTGAATCGTACCCCAGGTCCATGGGCCCGGCACTGGCACAGGGCCCTCTGAGACTCATGTCCAACGGGCTGTCCATGACGCCGATAGGCGCCGCGGTTCCCAGGTTGAGACCGTCCAGGGCCTCGAAGCGGTGGACGTGAGACAGGCGGATCGTTCCTGCTGCTGGGCCCGCTGGCACACCACCACGCTGATCATCTGCCTCACCAGACAGGGCAGCCGTGACGCATGACGAACCGCCGTCACGCTGGCGTCACGCCTGCAGACCCACTGCAGCACCTGGCAGGGCGGCGGGCCATGACGTTGTGACGCGGTTTCGGTCAGATCAGGTCCAGGCGGCCCAGATCGCTGCTCCAGGCGGCTTCCTGATCGGCCAGGGGCGGCGGCGTCACGGGCACCGGCCGCCAGCTGACCGGAGGCGCCGCCCGGCGCCTGGGCGGCCGCTGGGGACGTGGGCGCAGCCTGGTGGTGGCCGTCATGCCTGGGCACCATCGGCGGGTGCTGCCGGGGCCTCCTCGGGGGCCTCGATGAGCTTGCCCAGGTCGTTGGCGTTGATCGCCTCGCGCAGCAGGTGCCATGGGCAGCGCACCACCTCCTTGTGCTTGTTGCGCACCAGGCCGTCGACGTTGTTGTAGACGCCGACGAATCGGAGGCCGGTGATCAGCGGCTTCCCGGGCTGGCAGATCGCCATGGCGGTGCCGGGCGGCAGGGCCCTGAGGCGTTCGCGGTGTTCGATGCGATCGGCAGCGGTCATCGGTGCCGCGGGGCTGGGCTGGGGCTGGGCGGTGGTCTTCGAGCTGGTGGTGGGGCGTGGCATGGGGGGGATGAAGGTGGTGGTGAGGTCAGGCAGCAGGCCGAAAGCACCAGGGCCTCGCATCCCAGACCCTGCAGCCGGTCAGCTCATGCACCAGGGCAACGACCGGATGGATGGCCTTGTCGGTGTGCTCTCTGGCGTTACCGCCGAGATCCCAATCGATGGGGCGATGGGTGATGGTGGTGTCGCCATCACCAGCCCATTCGGACCGGTCGCAGATGGTCAGGATCCCTTCGCGGGTGCGGATCGCCCACTCGACGGTGACGCGATCCAGGGCGTCACCAGCGGCTGCAGATGCGTGTGGTTGGCCGAAGGCCTCGACCAGCTGGTCGAAGTCACAGAACACCTTCCCGACCAGCGACGTGCCGGCGGTCAGGTGGGAAGCGTCCTCAAAGGTGGGGGTCATGGGTCCAGGGGGTGTGGGTCGTGCGTGGGTCGTGGTGTGGGTCGCAAATCCCTTGCGGTGACTGGATGTGGGTCGTGTGGGTCGTGTGGGTCGTTTCTGGCGTTTCTGTGGCTGGGGAGGGTGAAAACAGGAAGTAGGAAAAAAACAACCCACACCACCCACATACCTTCAGAAGCACTGCAACGACTGGCGGGAGGATGTGGGTCGATGGCGACCCACATCCAACCCACACGACCCACGGTCAGGGGGGTATGGCACCCGTGGCCCTGTAGCGGGGCTGGCCGCCGTCGCTTGTGACTTCCCCCACCTGGAGCTCCTCGAGGTGCTTCATGGCGGCGGCCACCAGGTCACGGTCGACGGCCATCCGTTCCTTCTTGCTGAGCGCATGCCGCACGTCCCGCCAGCCGATCGGCTTCCTCTGCCTTTCCGCCGTTCGGTGGACCTTCCGCATGAGCTCCGAGACTCCGCCCTCCCCCACGGCCGCCAGCTGGCTGTGGAGGCCCAGGGCCCAGCCGTCCAGGTGCGTGACATAGGCCATGGCGCGCTGGAGCACCGGCAGCCCGATCGGGGCGGCATCGGCCTCTTCCCCGGCGACGATCCGCTGGAGCTGCAGCAGCCCCGCCACCCGGAGCACCTTCCCGGCTTGCTTGCCGTGGATGGCGCGGTGCGGGTCGAGGGTCGCATCGAGCTGGTGACGCTGGCAGGCAGCCTCGAACTGGCTGAATGCGGCCAGGGCCTCGGCGTCGAGTTGATAGACGCGGCAGGGAAGGGTGTAAAAGTGCCGGCTGATTGTCTGGAGTGTGTTCCAGGCCGCGGCCACCTCCTCCCGTTCTTCGGGGCTGATCGTCGTGGGCAATGGCGCCACCCGATCGGGGAGAGGAGCGAACAGGAAACGGGCCCACTTGCCGGTGGGGTCGCCACCCTTCGCCAGATCAGCCAGCACCGCGGGCTGGGTGTTGCCGTAGATGCTGAGGTGACAGCGGCTGTAGGTGCGATCACCGGCCGTCACCCGGAGCGATGCGAAGGCATCACCGTCGTAGAGCTCCAGCAGCTGCTGCTCATCACCGCCGCGGCCGCCGCGGTAGGCGTTGAGGGTGCCCAGCAATCCGGCGATCTCATCACGGGCCACCAGCAGCCCCAGGCCGGCCTCCTCCTGACGTGCGAGCTGGGCGGCGAGGGCCTCTCCTGTGTAGTCCTGGATCTGCAGGCGGAGGGGGCGCGGTTCCTGTTCCCGCTCGGCTGGCTTGATGCCTCGATTCTTTTCCCGGATCGCTTCCACCTGCCGCTTGTGCTCGGCGGCCAGCTCCACCCGGAGAGGCTTGGAGGGTGCCTCGACAAGCAGCCGTTGGAGTGGTGACTTCTTCGAGCCGGAGGCGCCGACGATGCAGGCGTAGAGGTTGAGCGGCACCTCGTATCCGGTGAGGGGGTTTCCGCAGATCCGCGTGCCGAGCTTGGCCAGGCCCGACTGGCCGGCGAGGAAGGCCAGGGCGATGGCGGGATCGTCGTAAGGCAGGTGGCGGGTGATGGCCCGCAAGGCGGCGGCGATGGAGGCGGGGAGCAGGTAGTCGAGGGTGAGCCACAGCCCCAGCGCATGCCGGTCCATCTCACCCAGGAGGGTGGCGGTTTCATCGGCCAGCTGCTGCTGCTGCTCCAGCTGGTCGCGGATGGCCGCGGCCATGTTCCGCAGCGTCTGCTGGGAGGTGTCGTATTTGGCGGAGAGGGCTTCGATCTGCTGCTCAAGGGACGCGGCATCGATTCCGCTTGCCAGGGCCTGCTCCAGAGAGGTGCGGGCGTCCTGCAGTGCAAGGGCTGTCATCAAGTCGCCCTCCTGCTGCGGGCGGCATGGCCGGCAGATCCAGTGCTGCGCTTCCGGCTGCGCTTCGGCTCCTGATAGCCGCCAGCCTTGGCCAGGTGGTGGAGGGTGCGGATGGTGGCGGGCGTGCCCTTGTAGGCCTTGCCGAACGACTCCCACTTCGCCAGGCACTCGGCTTCATCGAAGTTCGGCATCTGCCGGGACCAGTCGCACCACGCCGCCAGGAGGCCGGGGTCGGTGTGGTGCAGTGCCATGCCGACCCGCAGCCAGCTGTTGTAGCTGCTGTGTTCCGCTGCCGGGATGCAGGCGAGCATCCGCAGGGCCCGGTCGGCATCGTCGGCGGTGGGCTCCACCGGGGGCGCGTCCGTGTGCTCCTGGGCGGCCAGCAGGTGCTCCAGCAGCCAGTCCGGCGCCATCGCCGGATCGGGGATGTCCTGGGGGCTGCAGCCTGGCAGCCAGCGGTAGCGGCCGGTTTCGGGATGGGCGCCGATGATGACGGCCTGATGGCGGTCGCCACGCAGCTCCCAGAGCGTCACCGGCGCCGGCTTGCCGTTCTTCCCCAGCGGATCGCCTTCCCGCCATGGCCGCTCGAATGCCCGGCGGTTTCGTAGGTATGGCCACCATTCCTCAGGCACCTGGAAGGCATGTCCGCTCCGGCCTGGCTTGCCACTGGTCCAGCCGATGGTGCGTGGCAGGTCGGTGATCGGGTGGCCGGTGACCTCCTGGAAGGACTCGCGCCAGCCCTCGGCATCCAGGTCAAGCCCCACCACGCCAGAGCACGGGCCAGTCTTCAGGCCCCAGGCCGGCGGGCCACTGCCGTTCAGTGCGGCGGCATCGTCCGGGCTGTAGTCGTCGAGGTCGTACCAGCCATCGCCTGCGATGGGAGCCTTGTTCCGGCCGACCCGTACCAGTCGCCAGTCGCTGGGCAGGTCGGCCAGCAGCTCGACCCAGCTCCCAGCCGTCGAAGGTGTGGCGGCCATCAGAACGACTCCTCCAGCTCAACCGCCAGGGCCTCCTCAGCCGCCAGGGCCGCCTCCAGTGCTTCTTCGAGCTCCAGCTCCTCCAACGGCGTCACGTCCTCTCCGTTGAGTCGGGCCTCCTGCAGATCGTTGAGCTGCTCCTGGAGAGAGAAGGCCAGTGCCACGGGGTCGATCCCCTCAGTTATGACGACCGGTGGGAAATAGTCAGGTTTCGGGTTAGATTGATGGAAGGTCATGGTTGCTGCCGTGATTGCGCCTGCCCAGCGCGAGGAGTGAACTGCCGGCCCTACCGGCGGTGACACGAGCCCTCCCACAGCGGGGGGCTTTCGTGTTGGTGGTGATCAGGCCTTGGCAGCCCTGGGCGCCCGGCTGGCAACGGCGAAGGCCTTCTGCGTCTTCTCGGCATCCCACACCCAGGGGGAACGGGGCGCGGGGGAGCTGCGGCGAAAGTGCGTCCCCTCGATGAGGAACTGCCGCTCGTCTTCGAGCTTGCGGTAACGCATCAGGGTGACGACACTGATGCCCAGCGAGTCCGCCATCGTGCTGGTGTCGACCCATCGGAGCGCGGTGGAAGATGCCATGTGAAGGAGTGAAGACTGATCAGACAGTACCGGTCCTTTTCGGTCTTGCACCGTCTATTCCTTGCACGTTTTGGCAAACAATCCGCCCCGTTTTACACGAGAGTAAATGTCTTTATGGATCCCGTGTAAAACCAGATAGGCATTAGATAGCGGTTTCGTCTTACACGAGATGCCGCCGCACCTGGTCGAGGGGCCAGCAGGGCGAAGGGATGTGCAGCCGGATGGCCTGGGAGTCACCTGCAGCTGGCCGTCGCCGGATCCCCTCCTGGGCCAGCGGATCACCGGGACGATCGTGAAACCGTCCCCTGAGGCCAGTGCGCCGGCTCAGCCGATCGCGTCGAACGCCTCGGCCGTGGTGTCCTCCGTCGCACTGATGTAGCTGTCGGAATGGACCCGCAGGCTGTGGCCCATCGCCGTGGAGATCGCCGCGGTGTTCGGGACCCGCTGGTGCGCCCGGGTGGCGTAGGCGTCGCGCAGGCTGTACGGGCGCACCCAGAGGCCTCGGGCCTTGTAGCTGTCCACCAGCTCCTGCCAGGCCGGCGACCGGCGGAGGAAGGTGCCCAGGGCGTACTTGTCAGAAAGGGGCGGCAGCGGCAGCTGGCCGATCGCCATGGCGCCCACCAGGTTCCAGAGCACCGGCTCACCGCCGGCATCATGCAGCGGCACCGGGAACAACCACCGCGGCGGGGTCGAGCCACGGCCACAGACCTTCTCGTAGCCGCACCACATCCGGAGTTCGCCGGAGCGGGGGTCGACGCGGGCCTCCAGGTGGTTCAGCTCCTCGGGACGGAGGCCGTAGAGCGCCAGCAGTTTCAGCGCGTTCGCCCACGGCTCGTTGCTGATGCTGGCGATCAGCTGCAGGATCTCGGTGTCGGTGAGGGTGGTCTTCTCCCGCCGGTCGCCGGGCACCACCCGGCCCTTGAGCCGCTTCCTGGAGCTGGCGCTTACTCTCCAGCTGTCGCTGAGTCCATGGTGATCGATCCCGAAATCGAGCCACCGGCAGATGGCGTTCACCGCCACCACCCTGCTGCGGGGCATCGCCGCCCAGGGCATCAGCACCCTGCTGATCAGGTCGTAGCCGTTGGTCGGCGGCCGGCCCGCCTCGAGCTCAGCCACGGCCGCGGCGAGGAACCTGCCGTAGGTGTCGGTCCAGGTGGATGCCTTGATCCGGTCGTGGGTCTTGAGGTCATGGCGGAAGGCGTCCACCAGCTGGGCCCACTGGCCGCGGCTGTCGACGTTGGCGGTATCGGGCGCCGTCTCGAGGCGCAGGGCATCCCGCAGGGAGCGGTTGCCGATGGTGGTGGCGCGGTGCAGGCGGCCGATCAGGTCCAGGGCCGGCTTCACGCTGTGCGCACCCCATTCGAGGGGCAGGGTGACGCTCGACCCCTTGCCCTCGGCGCCATAGCGGACCGAGAGGCGGATGCTTCCCCTGCTCTCCTTGACCGACCACCCGCGGCCGGCGATGGCATGGACGGCGAAGCGGAAACCGGTGAGCCAGTTCGGCGTGGGAGATGCCATGAAGGGCTGGGCACGGAGGGCGGAACCGGGGGCGCGTGCCCAGTTATCGGCCCAGTCTGGCCGATCACGACCGATCACGACAAGTCAGAACCCAGGCGGGGACTGAAGCGGCCTGCGGCCACAGCGGCCTCTGACCCGTTCGTAATCAGTAGGTCGTCGGTTCAAATCCGATCACCGGCTTCTTCGCTCCCCTCGCTCCCGTTGCCAGCCGGCGGTCCTGAGGCTTCCGACGCGCCCGCTTGCGGCGAGGGATCTCCCCACCATCGTTGGCCACTCCAGCGCTGCCCTGAACGGCCATGGATGATCTGAAGGCCCGGCATGAACGGCTGATTGAGAGCCACCACGGGGCCCTCTGCTTGGCCGCCGAACGCCTGCTGGCGGAGCCGGCATGGTCGCTGGCGACGACGGCCCTGCTGCTGCGGGCCGCAGGCCAGGACCGCAGCCAGGTGGTGGCCGTGGGGGACCTGGGACGCTGGATCGAGCATCTCGGGCCGGATCTGGAT
This sequence comes from Synechococcus sp. CCAP 1479/10, assembly GCF_019038515.1. Classification (NCBI taxonomy): domain Bacteria; kingdom Bacillati; phylum Cyanobacteriota; class Cyanophyceae; order Synechococcales; family Synechococcaceae; genus Synechococcus; species Synechococcus sp. CCAP 1479/10. Next base: position 15,521 of record NZ_JAFKRJ010000041.1, read on the forward strand.
GCCTTCGTGCGGCTGCGACGCCGGGGGGTCGACGTGGGCGAGGCCTATGCCCGCTGCCGCGCCATCGAGGGGGAAACCTTCCTGGGCGCCTGGGAGGGCCTGGAGGGTCAGCGGCCCCTGGTCAGCCACGACGACCTCAACCAGTTCGCCGTGCTGTCACAGCAGGGGTTCGCGCGATCACCCCGAAACCTGCTGGTGGTGGTGAACTGGGGCGAACGGGTGACGGCGTTCCTGGTGGCCTGCGATCGCCAGAGAAAACGGTCATCACCCGCCGGGACGGGCTGAAGCTTCAGTCGTCGTCTTCGGTGGAGCCGGCGGGAATCAGGCGAATCTGCTTACGGCCGAGCTTGATCTCGAATTCATCGCCGGGCTGCAGATCGAGCATGGCGGTGTAGGCCTTGCCCACCAGAAGATTGCCGTTCCCCTGGACGGTGGCCACGTAGCTGAGTTTGCGGCCACCTTTGGAGGCACCCTTGCCACCGCCTTCGCCCAGGCTGACGCCCTTGGCTTCCAGCAGAGCCTCGTAAAAGGCCGTGAAATTCAGACGTTCCGCCCCGTCCTTCTTGGTGCTGACGTAGCCGCAACCACGCACCAGATCGGATTTCGAGACATCGCCCAGTTCCTTGACCTTGGCCAGGAGATCAGATCCGGTAAGCATCGGAAGTAGGAAAGACCTTTCGACTCACACTATAAAGGTTTCGTCGCTTGTCGCCATTGGAGGATCTGCCCATGGCGCCCTGCCGATTGATGCCACGAACCAACGCCAACCCGTGGCGGCTTCAGCAGAGGGCGATGGGCCACTCCACCTTCACCACGTCGAAGTCGTCACCACCGAGGCGATTGAGTTCACCGGCGGCGCGCACGGCCGCCTCGTGGGTATGGAACAGATAGGCCGAGGTCGGTTCGCTCACGTCCCCGAGGCCCTGGTCGTCGGGACGGATGGAGACGTAGGAACCGTCAGAGAGACGCTGCAGCACATAGCGCTCGGCCTGGGTGCATTCCAGGGGATGGGCCGGATCGATCTCGGGCGCCCAGAAATGCATCACAACCCCCGTGAGTGACCCTTCTGAACTACTCCAGAGGACCCGCTGGCCGCGAGGGGGCGCCACATGTCGTTGCAACCTGACCGTTCCGGCCGCTCATGTCTCATTGCCACCGAAGTCATCGTCATAGCCCTGGTAGGGCTCGAATTCACTCCAGCCGGGACTGGCGTTCTGCAGCAAGCCGTAGCGGGCGTCCACGTCATTCATCAGGGTGTTGCCGGTGGGCACCGTGTCGCAGGTGATCGACCCATCGGCGCCGGTGACGCAATTCTCGAACTGCACGTTCGCCAGGGCCCTGCCCGCTCCCCCCACCAGGACGAGCAGCAGGAAGCCGGCCAGGTAGCCCGCCCGGACCCCGAAGCCGGGCCGGGAAACGTCGCTGGGCTGGGGAGCGTCGGCCATCACCGGAGGGGGCATCTGCTGGGATGATGGCACCGCTTCAACACCCGCACCGATGTACACCGACTGGACGGCCGTGATCCTGCTGCTGCTGACGGCGGCGCCCCTGGCCGTGGTGGTGGCCACCGCCGCTTTCTTCATCTGGCGGAAGAAACGGACCTCGAAGTGACCATCCGGAAGAGGACCCCTTCGCCCCCCATGGCCGGGGAGCGGCCCTGGCCGAGGCAGTCGAGGCAGGTGCGGTAACGCTGATCATCGATGCGCAGCAGGCCGCTGCCGCCGCACTGGGGACATCGGCTCTGTCCGAGGGACTGGCCCCTCGACACGGGGGCAGGAACCTGGGCAGCCGTGGCCGGTTCGCAGGGGTTTGTTTTCATCTCCTCACTGTGCCTCGCCCAGACCCCCTGGATCCCGAAATCTTCCTTAAGCCTTGGCGCCCTGCCCCCGGCGCAGGCAACCCTGCAGGACCTCGATGCTCAGGCCGTCCGCCAGCTCGAGGGCACTGAGCCGGCTGCCCGTCGGCACCAGGTCGAGGCTGGCGGCCAGGGCCCCGATCACCCCGGGGGCATCAAGGCCCCGGCGCCGCAGACCGGCCAGCCCCTCGGCCCCCTCCCGCTTGCTCAGCCGCTCCCCCTGGCCATCCCGCCACAGGGGCACATGGGCATAGGACGGCGGGTCGGCGCCGAGGGCGGCCATCACGGCCACCTGGGCCCCGGTGGAGGGCCAGAGATCCTCCCCTCGCACCACCTCGCTGATGCCCATCAGCAGCTCATCCACGGCTGTGGCCAGGTGGTAGGCCACCACCCCGTCGGCCCGGCGCAGCACCACGTCTCCCACGTCGGCGGGGCCGTCCTGGCCGCCAGCGGACCCGCAGCGTTCCTGCCAGCGCAGGGCGCCGGGCTCCAGGTGCAGACGCCAGCTGGGCAGCCGCCCGGCCTGGGGGCCCCACAGGGGCGGGCGATTCCGGCAGTAGCCCGGATACACCGCCAGCGCCCCGTGGGGCGCGGAAACATCGGCCAGCAGCCGCCTGCTGCAGCGGCAGGGATAGAGCCGTCCTGCCTGGCGCAGGGCCGAAAGAACGGTGGCGTAGATGCCGCGGTGGTCGCTCTGCCGGGCCACGGGACCATCCCACTTCAGACCGAGCCAGCGGAGGTCGTCGAGGATCGAGGCCTCGGCGCCCGGCCGGTTGCGGGGCCCGTCGAGATCATCGATGCGCAACAGCCAAACACCGCCCCTCAGCCGGGCTTCGAGCCAGCCGAGCAGGGCGGTGCGGAGGTTGCCCCGGTGCAGGGGACCGGTGGGGGAGGGGGCGAAACGGGTGCGGTAGCCCTGCCGCCTGAGCTCCAGACCCGCGGCGAGGCGTTCCTGGAGATGGAGGGGCAGCCGCAGGGGAGGTGTGGAAACCCCTGAGGCCGTCGTCATGCCAGGAGTGCGGCCGCTGGGGATCAGCCCTGGACCTTGTCCTTGAAGAGCTTGCCGGCGGTGAAGGCGGGCACGCGCTTGGCGGGGATCTTGATCTTCTCGCCGGTCTTGGGATTCAGACCCTGACGGGCGGACCGCTCACGGGGCTCGAAGGAGCCGAAACCGAGGATGGACACCTTCTTGCCCTCGACCACCGAATCGACGATGGTTTCGATGGCGGCATCGACGACGAGGGAGACGTCGGTCTTGGTGAGCTCCGTGCGGGCAGCGACGATGTTGACGAGATCAGCTTTGTTCATTGTTCGGGGGAAGCCTCCGGGTAGGTGGCGATGGCGGGGTTCGGGTCGTCGAGTGGTGGAGGCGAATCGGAAGTCCCCGACCGCCCGGTGCGTTCAGCGCGCCAATCGTATGGGCGTTGCGGCAGGGCCGCAACAGGAGAAGTCCACTCATGACAGCGGTTTGGGGGGCGGGAGGCCCGCAGTGGGGTGTTCCGTGGTAATGGGGGCGACCTGCAGCCCGCCCCCCGGGGGCTGCAGCGTCAGGGACTCCAGATCCAGGTCCCCCAGCAGGGCGGCACCTTGCTCCACCAGCTTCGGCCCCCTCAGGGCACCCAGTCCGGCGCCGCTGGCGATCCAGCCAGGGGAGCCGGGCGGCAGCCAGCGGCGCAGACGCTCGACGCTGCGAAGCTGGCGCCCCCAGTGGAACGTGCCCCGCTGCCGCAGGGGCGCGACGCGGGCCGGCGCCACCGGAACCAGCAGCCGGCCGCAGAACAGCCCGCCCAGGCCGTCCCCCGCCGCCGGGGCGACATGCACGACGCAGGCGCCCGGGGAGGGCCCCGGCGTCCAGAGCAGCCGCACGTCGGGCTCCAGCCGGTGTTCCGCGGCGAAGGTGTGCAGCGGATCCACACCGGGCAGGAGGTAGGCCTCCTGTTCCTGGACGAGAACCGGCCATCCAAGAGCCTGCTGCAGGCGGCGGCAGCGGCCGTGGCCGCCGCGGCCGGTGAGCACGATCCAGGCCGGTGGCGGCCCATTCCCGGCCGTCCGATGGCGGGGGCGCCCGGCCAGGAAGCGCAGGTTGGCCCGGGTATAGGCGGGGCAGTCGATCAGCAGGTCGGCGCCGGCGGCCTCCAGCAGCCAGGCGCTGCCCCCCTGGCTCTCGCGGCTGGGGGCGAACAGCCACAGCCCCGGCCGGACCGGCAGGGGCGGACGGCCCTCCTCGGACGGCAGCAGGGCGGCGGGGGAAGGGTTCATCGCCCCATTGAACCCCCGGCGGCAGCTTCCTGAGGCCCGGCGTAGCCTGGGCGGAACCCAGGCCAGTGATTTGTCGGCGACCCGGATCGGACATCCCTGGCCACTGGGGGCCTCCGTCACCCGCCGGGGCGTCAATTTCTCCGTGGTGGCCCCCCTGGCCACCCGCATCGAGCTGCTGATCTTCGCGGACGGCGCCGCCCGGGAGCCCCTGGAGGTGATCGAGCTCGATCCCGCCCACCGCTCCGGTGAGCACTGGCATGTGGAGGTGGAAGGGCTCGGCATCGGCTGCTGCTACGGCTACCGGGTGTTCGGCCCGATCCAGCCGGGGAGCCATGGCTTCAACCCCTCCAAGGTGCTGCTCGATCCCTGCGCCAGGGCGATCACCGGCTGGGACGTCTACCAGCGGGGCGCCGCCGTCGGCGCCGTCCCCAATGCCTCCGCCTGCCTCAAGGGGGTGGTCACCGAGCGGGACCGGTTCGACTTCGACGCCGCCCCCCGGCCGCGCCATTCCTGGCAGAAGAGCGTCATCTACGAGCTGCACGTGGGCGGTTTCACCCGGGGCGCCGGCTGTCCGGTGCCGGCGGAACGCCAGGGAACCCTCCTGGGGCTGATCGACACCCTGCCCTACCTCCAGTCGATGGGGGTGACGGCGATCGAACTGCTGCCGGTGATGGCCTTCGATCCCCAGGACGCCCCCGCCGGGCGGTTCAACCACTGGGGCTACAGCCCCGTCAGCTGGATGGCCCCCCATCCGGCCTATCTGGTCGACGGCGACCCGCTGCAGGGACGGAACGAGGTGCGCCAGCTGGTGACCGCCTGCCACCAGGCCGGCCTGGAGGTGATTCTGGATGTGGTCTACAACCACACCAGCGAAGGCAACCAGGAGGGCCCCACCCTGAGCTGGCGGGGGTTCGGCGACGCCCTCTACTACCACCAGACGGCCAGGGGCGACTACCTCGATGTCAGCGGCTGCGGCAACACGATCGCCGCCAACCGCCCCCTGGTGCGGCGCCTGATCCTGGAGTCCCTGCGCTGCTGGAGCACGGAGCTGGGCATCGATGGTTTCCGCTTCGACCTCGGCATCGCCCTGACCCGGGGCGAGGCCCTGGCCCCCCTCGATGCGCCCCCCCTGTTCGAGGAGATGGAGGCGGATCCCGATCTCAGCGATCTGAAGGTGGTGAGCGAACCCTGGGACTGCGGCGGCCTCTACCGGCTCGCCGACTTCCCGGCCCGGCGGGTGGCCAGCTGGAACGGCCGCTTCCGCGACGACGTGCGCCGCTTCTGGAAGGGGGACGACCGCACCACCTGGAGCCTGAGTCAGCGCCTGTCAGGCAATCCGGATCTGTTCAACGGCCAGCCCTCTCCGGTGGGCCGCACGATCAACTTCCTCACCGCCCACGACGGCTTCACCCTGGCGGACCTGGTCAGCTTCGACCGCAAGCACAACCTGGCCAACGGCGAGAACGACCGCGACGGGGACAACCACAACAACAGCTGGAACCACGGCGTGGAGGGTCCCTGCAGCGACACCGGCGTGAATGGCCTGCGGGACCGGCAGCTGCGCAACCTGCTGGCCTCCCTGCTGCTGGCCCCCGGGGTGCCGATGCTGCTGATGGGCGATGAGGTGCGACGCAGCCAGGGGGGCAACAACAACACTTGGTGCCAGAACAACCCCCTGGGGTGGATGCACTGGCAGCCGGACGCCGGGGACATGGCCCTGCGCCGCTTCCTGCGGCGCCTGATCCAGCTGCGTCAGCGGCTCGCCCCCCTGCTCAACCAGGAGCTGCCCCTGGCCCCGGCCCCTGCCGGCCCGGCCCGGGGCGCCGGCAGCCTGCCCCTCTGGCGGGAGTGGCACGGCCTCGAGCTGGGCAAACCCGACTGGGCCAGCTGGTCCCACTGCCTGGCCTGGAGCCTCCATGACGCCAGCCTCGGCCCCCTGCTCTGGTGCGGCATGAACGCCTACTACCAGCCGATGCAGTTCCAGCTGCCGGCCCAGGCCACGGGCTGGCGGCGGGTGATCGACACGGCCATCCCGGGCGACCACGACCTGCCGGCGAAGGCCGATCCCTGGCTGCTGCCGACGGCGCCCCTGGAGAGCCGCAGCCTGATGCTGCTGGTGGCAACCCCGCTGCTGGAGGACACGGAAGCTCAGGCTGGGCCTGCCGTGGGGGCTCCGGCGGAGGAGCAAGCGGGCGGCGGGAATCGAACCCGCATCATCAGCTTGGAAGGCTGAGGTTTTACCACTAAACTACGCCCGCAGCAGTACAGAAGTACTGGCGACTGGTTCCCTGGAACTGGCTCCCTGGAACCGGCTGCAGCATTATGACCTGCACCGGCCGACCTGCTGCGGCCGACCTCCGCCGGACGATCACAACCGGACGACCACCACCGGAGCCCCTCCAGGTTTGACCACCCCCACACCGTCCTCCCCGCCACCGGCAGCGCCGGGCCTGCCGTCGGGTGTGGCGGATGGCGTAGTGGATACGGCGGACCTTCCCGCCGGTGAACGCCGCAGGGTGCTGCTGGCCTACGGCATGGGGGACGCCGGCACCGGCATGGCGGCCTCCCTGATCGGCTTCTACCTCTTCATCTTCTACACCTCGGCGGCGGGGCTGCCGGCCTGGATGGCCGGGCTGGTGCTGATGACGGCCCGGCTCTGGGATGCCATCAACGACCCGGTCGTGGGCTGGCTGAGCGACAAGACCCGCAGCTCCTGGGGGCCCCGGCTGCCCTGGATCCTGGGCAGCGCCGTTCCGCTCGGCTTCGCCATGGCCCTGATGTGGTGGCTGCCGCCGGGGGGGCTCTGGGTCCGGTTCGCCGTGTTCGTGGCGATCTCGATGGTGGCCAACACCCTCTACACCTGCGTCAACCTTCCCTACTCCGCCCTGGCGGCGGAACTGACCACCAGCGTCAACCTGCGCACCCGCCTCAACAGCGCCCGCTTCACCGGATCGATCATCGCCGGCCTGGTGGGGATCGTGCTGGGGGGCGTGCTGCTCAAGGATCACCAGAACCCCGACAGCTACCTGCAGGTGGGGATCTTCTCGGGGGTGCTGATCACCTGCTCCACCCTGCTCTGCGGCTGGGGCATCGCCCCGGCGGCGCGGCACTGCCAGCGACCCACCAGCCAGCGGGGCACCACCCGGCGGCTCCTGGCCCGGGTGGGCAGCAACGGTCGTTTCCAGATGGTCCTGGGGTTGTACCTGCTGCTCTGGTGCGCCCTGCAGATCATGCAGACGGCGGCGCTGATCTTCCTGCCGGTGGTGATGCGGCTGCCGGAGGGCTGGAGCAACTGGATCCTGCTGCCGTTCCAGGTCAGCACCCTGGTGGGGCTCCAGCTCTGGACCGCCATCGCCCGCCACCGCGGTCGCCTGACGGCCCTGCACTGGGGCACCGCCCTCTGGATCGCCGCCTGTGTGATGGCGATGCTGCTGGTGCCCCTCGATGCCGCCATCGGCCCCACCGCCTCGGCCTCCAACCTGGTGCGTCTCACCGCCCTGGTGGTGACGATCCTGATCGTCGGCCTGGGGGCCTCCACCGCCTACCTGATCCCCTGGGCCCTGCTGCCGGATGCCATCGATGCCGATCCGGAGAAGCCCGCCGGGCTTTACAGCGCCTGGATGGTGTTCACCCAGAAGATCTGCATCAGCCTGGCCCTGTTCTTCTTCGGCAACCTGATGAGCCTGAGCGGCTACCAGGCGGCCAAGGGCATCCTGCAGCCGGACAGCGCCCTGCTGGCGATCCGGATGTGCATGGGCCTGATCCCGGCGCTGCTGGTGGTGCTGGGCCTGGTGGTGATGCGGCGCTGGCCGGAGAGGGGCCCCGAGCCGGAGACCCTGACGCCCTCGGCGCCATGAAGGCGCCGCGCTGGCTGCAGCGGCTGGGCGCCAGCCTGATGATCGGCGGTCAGGCCGTGAGCGCCATCGCCCGCGGCCGCATCGGCATGGTCGACCTGGTCCAGGAGCTGCTGGAGGCCGGGCCGGGCAGCTTCCTGATCGTGCTGATCACGGCCCTGGCGGCCGGCACGGTGTTCAACATCCAGGTGGCGGCCGAACTCTCCAAGCAGGGGGCCAGCGCCGCCGTGGGGGGACTGCTCGCCCTGGGCCTCTCACGGGAGATCGCCCCCCTGCTCACGGCGACCCTGCTGACCGGCAAGGTGGCCACCGCCTACGCCGCCCAGCTGGGCACCATGAAGGTGACCGAGCAGATCGACGCCATCACGATGCTGCGCACCGACCCGGTGGAGTACCTGGTGGTGCCGCGGGTGCTGGCCATGGTGGTGATGGCGCCGGTGCAGTGCCTGCTGTTCTTCTGGATGGCGATCTGGTCGGGCCAGGTGAGCAGCACCCTGCTGTACAGCATTCCTCCCTCCGTCTTCTGGAACTCGGTGCGGGTCTGGATGGAACCCGACGACCTGCCCTCGATGCTGCTCAAGGCCGTGGTCTTCGGCCTGATGATCGCCGTCATCGCCTGCGGCTGGGGGCTCACCACCCGGGGGGGGCCCAAGGAGGTGGGCGCCAGCACCACCGGCGCGGTGGTCATGATTCTCGTCAGCGTCGCCCTGGTGGACGTGCTGCTCACCCAGTTGCTCTTCGGCCAATGACCTTCGCCCCCTCCCCCCCTCCGGCCAGCGCCGCCCCCGGCGGCAGCGACGCGGACGCGGTGGTGCTCAGCCCCCGGGCCTGGGTGCCGCTCGGGCTGCTGGCGCTGGCGGGCGCCGTCCTGGGCCTGCGGCCGCTGTGGAGCGCCGCGCTCTGGCCGGCCCTGGCGATGGGGCTCATGGGGCTGTTCCTGCTGCTGCAGACGGCCCTGCTGCGGTTGCGCTTTGCGGCCGACGCCCTGCTGGTGTCCCGCGGCGACACCGTGATCCGCCGCTTCCCCTACGACGCATGGATCGGCTGGCGGGTCTGGTGGCCGGCCCTGCCGGTGCTGTTCTATTTCCGGGAGCAGAAGAGCATCCACCTGCTGCCGATGCTCTTCGACGCCACGGCCCTGCGGGAGGAGCTGGAGCGGCGTCTGCCGCCCCCGTCCCCCCCTGAGCCCGCTCCCCCTCAACCCGGGTCCCCGTGACCGCGCACCCCGCCTGAGCCCTCCGCCGCCTTGCCCCCCCGCCTGCCATGAGCGACCAACCCGAACCGCCCGCCATCACCCCGCCGGATCCCACCCCGGCCACCGCCCCCGTATCGGCCGCTGCCGGGACCGATGGGCTGCTGGAGCTGGCCCTGACGGAACTGCGGCAACGCCGCGCCGAGCTCCTGGGGGAGATCGGCGAACTGGAGACCCGCCGGGAGCAGATCCGCCAGGAGATCGCCGGCAGCTTCGCCGGCCAGTCGGATGCGATCGCCCGGCGGCTCAAGGGCTTCCAGGACTACCTGGTGGGAGCCCTGCAGGATCTGGCCGCCGCCGCCGAGCAGATGGAGCTGGTGGTCCAGCCGCTGGTGGTGCAGCCCTCCCCCCTCGACCAGGCGACGACCGGCGCCGAGACCGGCGGCGCCCCGGAGACCGCCGTGGCCCCCGCCGCTGCGGGTCTGTTCCGTGACGATGCGGACCTGGTCCGGGAGCGGCTGGAGCAGTTCGGCGGCCAGCCCGATTTCTACGCCGATCCCTGGAAGCTGCGCCGCACCCTGGAGCGCTCCGCCGCCACCCGGCTTGAGGACTGGTTCCTCTCCCAGGGCGGCCGGGGCGCCCAGCCCAGCGGTGGCAGCCGCAGCCGCAATGCCCTGGCGGCGGCGGCGGCGATCGCGATCCTGGGGGAGCTCTACGGCGAGCGCTTCCAGACCCTGGTGCTGGCCAGCCAGCCGGAGCGCCTCGGCGAATGGCGGCGGGGACTGCAGGACTGCCTGGGCCTCAGCCGCGACGATTTCGGCCCCGCCAGCGGCATCGTGCTGTTCGAGCGGGCCGATGCCCTGATCGAGCGGGCCGACCGCCTCGAGGAACGGGGCGAGCTGCCCTTCATCGTGATCGACGCGGCCGAGCAGGTGATCGAGACTCCGATCCTGCAGTTCCCCCTCTGGCTGGCCTTCGCCGCCGGCCCCGGGGAGATCGACGCCGAAGCCGATCTCTACTGACCCACCCGACCTCTCCTGCCATGGTTTTCCTCCCCGATCTGCTCGTGCTGCCGGCGGGCTACCTGCTGGGCTCGATTCCCTTCGGCTGGCTGGCGGGCCGCTGGCTCGCCGGCATCGATCTGCGTCAGGAAGGCTCCGGCTCCACCGGTGCCACCAACGTGCTGCGGGTGCTGGGCAAGGGGCCGGCCCTGGTGGTGTTCCTGCTGGACGTGCTCAAGGGCACCGTCGCGGTGCTGCTGGCCAAGGCGGTGCTGCAGCCCCTCGGTTTCAGCGCCATCAGCGACTGGGGGGTGGTGGCGGCGGGCCTGGCGGCCCTGGCCGGCCACATCTGGCCCCTGTGGCTGGGCTGGAAAGGGGGCAAGGCGGTGGCCACCGGCCTGGGCATGCTGCTGGGGCTGACCTGGCCCGTGGGACTGGCCTGTTTCGGCATCTTCCTCACCACGCTCAGCCTCAGCCGCATCGTGTCGCTCTCCAGCGTGGTGGCGGCCCTGTCGCTGCCCCTGCTGATGCTGGGCTCCTTCGGAGCCGACGGCCTGCGGCCGGCCTACCTGAGCCTGGCCCTGCTCACCACGGCGCTGGTGCTCTGGCGGCACCGCAGCAACCTGCAGCGGCTGATGGCCGGCACCGAGCCACGCCTCGGGGCCGGCCGCAGCTGAAGGGAACCGGGACGCGAGGCGAACCGGTGGGAGTCACCCCAGCTGGCGGCTGCGCTCCGTCGCGGCCAGCACGGCCTCGATCAGGGCCGAGCGCAGTCCGGCCCGCTCCAGCTGGCGCAGCCCGGCGGCCGTCGTACCGGCGGGGCTGGTCACCATGTCCTTGAGCTGGCCGGGGTGGAGCTCCTGCCCCTTCAGCAGCGCCGCCGTGCCGGCCATGGTGCGGTGGGCCAGGTGCATGGCCAACGGGCGGGGCAGCCCCCCCGCCACCGCCCCGTCGGCCATGGATTCGGCCACCAGGGCCAGGAAGGCGGGACCGGAGGAGGTGAGGGCCAGGAAGGGATCGAGCTGGGGCTCCGGCAGGTCGAGCACCTCACCCACCTCGGCGAACAACCGGCGCACCTGCTCGCGCCGGGCCTCGCCGACGCCCTCGCCCCAGCTCAGCCCCGTGAGTCCAGCCCGCACCAGGGCTGGGGTGTTTGGCACGGCCCGCACGCAGGCCCGTCCCGGGAACAGGGCCTGCAGCCGCGCCAGGGTCACCCCCGCCAGCACAGAGATCAGAAGCGGCTCTCCGCCGGGGGCTGCCGCTGCCAGGGCCTCTGCCAGGGCTTCGGTCGCCGCGGGGGCCACCGCTTCGATCTGCTGGGGCTTCACCGCCAGCAGCACAACAGGCGCGGCCCAGGCCGGGGCGGCATCCGTGGAGACCTGGATCCCGAGCTCATCGCTAAGCCGCCGGGCGGAAGCCTCACTGGCCACCGCGGCCCGGACGGCGGAGCGCTCGAGCAGGCCGGCGTCGAGAAGCGGCAGCAGCAGGGCCCTGGCCATCCGGCCGAGGCCCACCACGCCGACGGTGTCAGACCATGGCATCCGAACGGCCCCAGGCGGGGCTGGGGGCAGCCTCCTGCTGGTCGTCGACGGGGCCGGTGCGCCCGGAGACCACCGTGGGGGAGGCGGCTTCCTCACCGCCCGCGGTGGTGACCGTGACGCAGCTGGGGGCGAACAGGAAGATGCTCTCGCCCACCCGTTCCTGGTGACCGTCGATGGCGAAGGTGCCGCCGGCGACGAAATCCACGGCCCGCTGGGCCTGGTCCGGCTCCATCATCGTGAGGTTGAGGATGACGGTCTTGCGCTCCCGGAGAGCCTGAATCGCACGGGGCATCTCGTCGAAGCTGCGCGGCTCCATCAGGCACACCTCGGCCACGGCGCTGGTGATGCCGGGCATGCCGATGACGTTGGTTCCGGCGAAGGGATCATCGCTGGAGAAATCGGTGCTCAGAGCGAGGGCTCCGGTGTTTCTGCCGGCCGTGGAAGTGGCCGCGGCCGTGGTGGTGTCGCCGGGGTCGTAGTCGAGTTCGTCGTCGAAGTCGCCATCGAGATAGTCGTCACCGGAGACGACGGCACGCAGGCGGGAGAACAACGACACGGAGTCGACCTCGGGAAGGATGCTTGGCCTTGAATAGCGTCCCACATCCGAGCCGGCAAGATCCCAACGCCCTTTCATGGCTGGATTGGGCGACTTCCGAACAGAACACTCCCGAGGCGCACCCAGGTGCTGCCCGCCGCCACGGCGTCGCGCCAGTCGCCGCTCATCCCCATCGAACAGTCCTCCAGCCCCAGGGCATCGGCCAGGTCGCGGCATTCCCTGAACAGCTCCAGCCGCTCCCCGGGGGTGAGCCCCAGGGGGGCGATGGTCATCAGACCGAGGCAGCGCAGGGGGGCCAGGCGCCCCAGGTCGGACCCCAGGGCCCGCACCTCGTCCGGTGCGAAGCCGGTCTTGGCCGGGTCGGGGCGGAACTTCACCTGCAGCAGGATCCCCGGGGCCAGGCCTTCTTCGGCGGCGATGCGCTGCAGCCGCTCGGCCAGCGCCAGGCTGTCGACGGAATGGATGGTGCCGAAGCGGCGCAGCACGGCGCGGGCCTTGTTGGCCTGGAGCCGGCCGATGAAGTGCCAGTCGAGGTCCGGCAGGTCCCCGAGGGCGTCCTGCTTGGCGATGGCCTCCTGCAGCCGGCTCTCCCCGAAGCTCCGCTGGCCCAGGGCCGCGGCCTGGCGCACCAGTTCGGCCGGATGGCCCTTCGACACCGCCAGCAGGTGGGTGGAGGCTGGCAACGCCGCCTGGAGGGCCGAAAGTCGCTCCGCCAGGGTGGAACCGAACGCCTCCGCCGCCGCGGGCGACGCCTGTGCCATCAGATGAAGGTCTGGTCGAAGAGCTGGCGCCAGCGGGCCTGGGCCTCGGGCCCCTCGCGCCGGCAGCGGGCCAGGTTCTGCTCGGCGAAGTGGCGGGCGTCCATCAGGGGGATCACCTCAAAATGGGCGCCACGCTCCTGGAGGGTGACGAGAAAGAAGATCCGCTGGGCGTAGAGCGTGGCATAGAGGTCGCGGCTCTCGGCCACCGGCGCTACCCGATAGAGCATCCCGAAGGTCGGGTGGTTCAGATAGCGCTCCGTGCTCACGACTCCCTGCAGGCTGGGGCCATTAAAGGGCACCGACTTTCCAGCGGAGCGCCAGCAGGGCCGCCAGGGCCAGCACCGCCGCCAGGCTGGCACCGGAGGGGGTGGCGGCCGGCTGGTGCAGGCGGTCGGGGGGAAGCCACATCCCGCCGCGCGCCATCAGGGCCTCGGCCCCCTGTTCGGAGCGCAGAAGCACGTTGGCCAGCAGCCGCTCCCCCACCGCCAGCACCAGGCCCAGACTGGCCTTCCAGCCCAGGCGCCGCAGGTTCACCGCCCGGGTGGCGATCGAGCGCAGCAGGTTCTGGAGTTCCTCCTGCACCAGGGGCAGGAAGCGCAGGGACAGCAGCAGGGTGAAGCCCAGGCGCTCCACGGGCCAGCCCAGGGCCCGCAGGGGGGCCAGCCACCAGGCGATGGACCAGACCAGCTCCTCGGGGGGAGTGGAGAGCAGCAGCAGGTTGGCGCTGTGGATGACGGTGAACAGCAGGGTGGCGCCGTTGATGCCGAGTTCGGCCGAACGGCGGGTCACCACCAGGGGGCCCAGCTCCAGGGGCCCGGCCATCACGGGGCCCCAGCGCACCAGTTCCCAGGACAGGCCGGCCCGGGACGGGGGTGGGGCACCGGGGGGGGCCGGGACCAGCCGCAGCTCCGCGGGGGGACGCTGGAGGCTGGCCGGTGCGCCCCCTCCGGCCGGCAGCAGGGCGGCCAGCAGGCCCACCAGCAGCGCCAGGGCGATCAGCAGGGGCAGGCTCTGCCGCCAGAGGCGCCAGGGCAGGCCACTGACGGCAGTGATCAGCAGCAGCAGCCCCACCAGGGACAACCGCCAGAGGGGCCCGGCCAGGATCGGCGTCACCAGGAACGCCACCGTCCAGACCAGCTTCACCCGGGGGTCGAGCCGTCGCAGCCAGCTGCCGCGGCCGCCGGTATCGCCAGACTCACCGCCCTCGCCGTCATCGACGTACTGACCGATCGGCAGCTGCCGCAACCAGTCCATTCAGGCCAGGCCCTCCTGGATCGCCCCTGGAATCGCCGTCCCCATCGACCTCAGCCGCCCCGGCTCTGGTGGCGGGCCTGCTCCTTCTCGGCGTCCCGCTGCTGCTTGCCGCGCCAGAAGAGCCGCACCGGCGATCCCTCGAAGCCCAGGGACTCGCGGATCTGGCGCTCGACGTAGCGGCGGTAGGTGTCGCCGAACAGCCTGGGTTCGTTGACGAACAGGGTGAAGCTGGGCGGGCGGGTCGCCACCTGGGTGCCGTAGTAGAGGCGGCCCTGGCGGCCGCCGCGGGTGGTGGGGGGCGAGCGCCAGCGCAGGGCCTCCTGCAGCACCTCGTTCACCACCGAGGTGCTGACCCGGCGGCGGTGCTGCTCCACCGCCACCGCGGCGATGGCGAAGATGCTCTCCACCCGCTGGCCGGTGACGGCGGAGGTGAACAGCATCGGCGCCCAGTCGAGGAAGTAGAGCTTGGCGCGCAGCTCCTTCTCCATGGCGCTCATGGTGTGGCTGTCCTTTTCGATCAGGTCCCACTTGTTGACGACCACGGCACAGGCGCGGCCGTCCTCCTCGATGCGGCCCGCCAGGCGCTGGTCCTGCTCGGTGACCCCGTCGAGGGCATCGATCACCAGCACGCAGACATCGCTGCGCTCGATCGCCTTGAAGCTGCGGGTGATGCCGAAGTACTCCGGGCCGTAGTCGACGCTGCGGCGCCGGCGGATGCCGGCGGTGTCGAGCAGCTTCCAGGTGTGGCCCTCCCGCTCGATCGTGGTGTCGATGGTGTCGCGGGTGGTGCCGCGGATCGGACTGACGATGGCCCGGTTCTCGCCGCAGATGGCATTGAGCAGGCTGGACTTGCCCACGTTGGGACGGCCGATGATCGCCAGCTGGATCGGCTCGGCCTCGTCCGTCTCGGTGGTGGCCGGCAGGAAGCTGATCACCCGGTCGAGCAGATCGCCCGTGCCGGCGCCGTGGATGGCGGAGATCGGGTGGGGCTCCCCCAGACCCAGACCCCAGAAGTCGGCCGCCATGGCCAGGCCCTGATCAGGCGACTCGCACTTGTTCACCCCCAGCAGCACCGGGACGTTGTGGCCCCGCAGCCACTCGGCGATCGATTCATCGGCGGCGGTGACCCCCTGCTGGCCGTCCACGATCACCACAGCCACCGACGCCTCGGCCAGGGCCAGGTTGGCCTGCTCCCGGATTTCGGGCAGAAATTCGCTGTCGTCGTCGAACACCAGGCCGCCGGTGTCCACCACCCGGAAGATGCGGTCACCCCAGAAACCCTCCTGGTAGGTGCGGTCCCGGGTCACACCGGGCTGGTCGTGAACGATGGCCTCACGGCTGCGGCAGAGCCTGTTGACCAGCGTGGACTTGCCCACGTTGGGGCGTCCGATCACGGCGACGACGGGGAGCGCCAATCTGACTTATTCCTTACGACGGATGCGTTACCTAGACCCTACAGAGCCACCGACTCCCCAGCCCACCGCCGCCTCAACCCACCGGGGGATCGCCGGGATGGCCGGCCACCGGATCTTCGGGGGGGTCGAGGAGCTCCGGCAACGGGCCCGCCTCCGGCAGCGGTTCGCCCCGCTCAGCGAGGTGGGCCAGCAACCAGTTCACCGCCGTGGCCCGCCGGGTGCGGCGGGGATAGAGGCCACCGATGCGGTATCCGGCGAAGCCCAGCTGCTGCTTGAGCAGCTGCTTGTGCTCGGGGGCGATCGAGCGGGTGAGCCGCACGCTCGCGGGCCGCTCGGCGATCAGCTCCGGTGCCTCGGGAAAGGCCTCGGCCCAGGCCGGCGGGGTGGCGGGCCCGGCCGACCAGCGGCCCTCGGCGTCCGGGCGGTAGCCCAGCCGCGGCCAGATCAGCTGGCAGACGAAGCGATCACTGGTGCGGTCGTCCAGCACCGCCTCCAGCAGGGCGCGGCTGAGGGGAAAGGGTTCCGGGGCGCCATCGGGCTTCAAGGGGGGAGCGGCGGCAGCGTCCAAAGCGGCGTCTGGCATCCGAGAGTGACCCCAGCATGCCCAGTCCCGCCCGCCATCCCTGCCCCACCGGCCCCCTCCGCCTGGACGGCAACGGCACCGACAGGCTGCTCACCTGCCGGGTGCTGCAATCGCCCCTGGCGGGGGTGAGCGACGGGATCTTCCGCGCCCTGGTGCGCCGCTGGGCCCCCGAGGCGCTCCTGTTCACGGAGATGGTCAATGCCACGGCCCTGGAACTGGGCCACGGCGGCGCCAAGATGGCGGCCCTCGACCAGGATCCCGGCCCCGTTGGGGTGCAGCTGTTCGACCACCGGCCCGACGCCATGGCCGAGGCGGCCCGCCGGGCCGAGGCCGCCGGGGCCTGGCTGATCGACATCAACATGGGCTGCCCGGTGCGCAAGATCGCCCGCAAGGGGGGCGGCAGCGGCCTGCTGCGCCAGCCGGATCTGGCCCTGCGGATCGTGGCGGCGGTGGCGGCGGCGGTGCGGGTGCCGGTGACGGTGAAGACCCGGCTGGGCTGGTGCGGGTCCAGCGCCGATCCGGTGGGCTTCGCCCTGGCCCTGCAGAACGCCGGCGCCCGCGCCCTCACCCTGCACGGCCGCACCCGGGAGCAGGGGTTCTCAGGCCAAGCCGATTGGGACGCGATCGGGCGGGTGAAGGCGGCCCTGCGCATCCCCCTGATCGCCAACGGCGACATCACCAGCCCGGAAGACGCCCTGCGCTGCCTGGCGATCACCGGCGCCGACGGGGTGATGGTGGGGCGGGGGACCCTGGGGCGCCCCTGGCTGGTGGGGCGCATCGCCGCGGCCCTCGCCGGCCGCCCCCTGCCGAGCGAGCCGGACAGCCACGACCGGATCTCCCTGGCCAGGGAGCACCTGGAGGCCCTGGTGGCCGCCCGCGGCGATCAGGGGCTGCTGATCGCCCGCAAGCACCTGGGCTGGACCTGCCAGGGCTTCGCCGGCGCCGCCCGGCTGCGCCGGGAGCTGATGGTGGCCCCCAGCCTGGAGAGCGCCCTGGGCCTGCTGGATCGGGCGGAGGCGGAGCTGGAGGTCAGTGCCCCAGAGCCATGCCCAGCAGGTCCCGGCTGCCGCTGATGGCCTGCACCGCCAGCAGCAGGGCGGTGAGGAAGGCGGCGCTGACGTGCAGCCGCCGCATCCGGGGGGACCTCAGGGTCTCGGGGGCCGCCGCCATGGCGAACAACAGCAGGCCGCAGAGCAGCACGCCGCTCCAGTAGTGGGACCCCCAAACGCCCCCGTCGAAGGGACTGCGGCCCAGGTGCCACAGGGCCGGCTGGCTGCCCAGGGTCAGCAGCCCCAACCAGCAGATCAGGGCGAAGCCGGCCCGCAACCAGGCCCCCTTCACCCGCCAAAGGGCCAGGCAGCTCACCAGACAACCCACGCCGGCCAGCAGCAGGGCCACGCCGGTGCCGGCGCCGCCGACGGCGCCCCCCCGGGCGTAGGTGGCCGCCATGGCGATCAGCACCGCCACCACCACGCCCGAGGTCACCCAGCGGCCGTGGTCGGTGTGCTCCACCCCCACCGTCGGCGGCAGGGGGTTGATGTCGAGGCGGCGCTCCCGCGCCAGGATCCCGAGCCGGATGGTGGCGCCCACCACCGGGTAGACGAACAGGATGATCAGCACCGGGTGCAGCAGGGCGAACCAGTCGGTGACAGTCATCCCGGTGGCGGTCATCCCGGCGGAAGGCATCGGCAAGGGCGGGGAAAAACGCGAACGGTCATGGAAGCACCGCCGGCCACCCCTGCCGGATGAGCAGCAGGGAGAAGTAGGGGACCTCGGCAGCGGGCACCTCGGCGGCCGGACAGAGCCGCTGGTCGGGCCAGCCCACCCGCTGGGCAAACAACGCATCCGCCAGCAGCCCCCGCTCGGCCAGCAGCGGGCGCACCCAGGGCCAGCGGCCCCCCAGCTTGAGCAGGGCCAGCACCCAGCCACCGGCCGCCGCCTGGGCCAGCAGGTCCTCCAGCTGGCCGGGCTCCTCCGGGGTGGGGCGGATCAGCAACCCCTCCTGCTGCAGGGCCAGGGGCCAGGCCCCGGCGGCGGCCGCCGCCGCCACGGCGCTGATGCCCGGGATCAGGCGCACCGACAGGGCGGGATGGCGGTCCCGCAGGGCCAGCAGCACGTAGCTGCTGCTGGCGAAAAGCGAAACGTCGCCCTCGCAGAGCAGCACCACCGACCGGCCGTCGGCCACCTCGGCCGCCAGGCGGTCGGCGGCGTCATGCCAGGCCTGACGACGGGGCTCGGCCGCCGCCACCATCGGGAACACCAGGGGCAGGCGCCGCTGGTCGCTACCGATCCAGGGGCCGGCCACGGCGGCCGCCATCCCCTCGGCCCCCTCGCGGGCGACCGGGTAGGCGATGGTGTCGGCGGCTTCGATCGCCCGCACCGCGGCCACGGTGAGCAGGTCGGGATCGCCGGGCCCCACCCCCACCAGGGTGAGGCCGGCGCTGGCAGCACGGTCGGCGATGGGGGGAAGTCCGCTGCAGACCTTTCTAGGGTGCAGATCCCCAGAACGCCCTCGAGCGCTCCCATGACCCACCTGGTGATCCGTTCCGCCGCCGGCGACGGCCACGCCGCCCCCCTGCTTCGCAGCAGCGACGCCGACGTGATCGCCCGGGAACTCGGGGCCCGGGGGGTGCGCTTCGAGCGCTGGGCCACGCCGGCCGCCCTGGCGACGGACGCCGACCAGGCCGCGATCCTGGCCGCCTACGCCGCGGAGATCGCCCGGGTGCAGGCCGGGGGGAGTTACCGCACCGTGGACGCGATCCGGCTCGGCCCCGACCATCCGGACCGGGAGGCCCTGCGGGCGAAGTTCCTCTCCGAGCACACCCACGCCGAGGACGAGGTGCGCTTCTTCGTGGAGGGCCGCGGCCTCTTCTGCCTGCACATCGAAGGCGAGGTGCTCCAGGTGGTGTGCGAGCAGGGGGACTGGATCGGGGTGCCCGCCGGCACCCGCCACTGGTTCGACACCGGCGCGCGTCCGTCCTTCTGCGCCCTGCGCTTCTTCGACAACAGCGACGGCTGGGTGGCCAGCTTCACCGGCGATCCGATCGCCACCCGCTTCCCCCTCCTGGAGGAGGTGCTGGCCGCGGCCTGATCGGGCGGCTCAGCGGTGCCTGGGCAGCAGGGCTCAGCTGTGCATGCGCGGCTGGGGATGGAGGCTGGCCAGGATCTCCGCCTCGCTCGCGGCCAGGTCCGTGAGCCGATCGGTGACCTCCGGCCGGGGCCAGCGCCGTTCGCACAGCACCCAGTAGAGGCCGAAATGGCGCGCCTCGCTGGCCAGCAGGTCGGCGTAGAGCTCCCGCAGCTCCAGATCGGGGCTGTGGGCGGCCAGCAGGGCCATCCGCTCGTGGCTGCGGGCCTCGATCAGACCCGCCACCAGGAAGCTGTCGAGCATCCGCTCGGGCTCGGCTCGGCGCACCAGGGCGGCCAGGGCGGCGCCGTAGGGCGGGGCGGCCAGGGCCCGCAGGCCGAGGCCACGCCGCTCCAGCAGGGCCTGCACCCGCTCGAAGTGCTCCAGCTCCTCCCGGGCCAGGGGGCTGAGCACGGCCGCCAGCTCCCCGTCGGAGGGGTAGCGGAACATGAGCTGCAGGGCGGCGCCGGCCGCCTTGCGCTCGCAGTGGGCATGGTCGATCAGCAGCAGTTCCGGGTGGGCCAGAGCCTGCTCCAGCCAGGCGGCGCTGCTGGGGGCCGCCAGCCACCTCATCCGGGTCGCCGCAGCCACCGGGGCCTCGACCGCCACGGGCAGGGAGGCGCCGCTCATGCCGCCGCCTGCAAGTGGGCCACCAGGCCCTCGAGGGCAAGGCGGTAGCTGGTGGGGCCGAAGCCGCAGATGACCCCCAGGGCCCGGTCCGCCAGCAGGGAACGATGGCGGAAGGCTTCGCGGGCGTGGGTGTTGCTCAGGTGCACCTCCACGAAGGGCAGGGCCACCGCCAGCAGGGCATCACGGATCGCCACCGAGGTGTGGGTGTAGGCGGCCGCATTGATCAGGATCCCGTCGCAGGCCGGGCTCCCGGCCTGGCCGACCGCCTGCTGGATGCGGTCCACCAGGGCCCCCTCGTGGTTGCTCTGGAAGCAGGCGAGCTCCACCCCCAGCGCCGCCGCCTGCTGCTCCAGGGCGGCATCGATGGCCGCCAGGGTGCTGCTGCCGTAGAGGCCTGGCTCCCGCTGGCCGAGCAGGTTGAGGTTGGGGCCATGGAGCACGAGCAGGCGCATGGGGGAGGGAGGGTCGGCTGGTAAGTTCTGAAGGTGTGGTTCGGGTCGGTGCCCGAGTGGTTAATGGGGGCGGACTGTAAATCCGCTGGCTCTGCCTACGTTGGTTCAAATCCAACCCGGCCCACCTTTCCACATGCCCTTGTAGCTCAGTGGTAGAGCACTCCCTTGGTAAGGGAGAGGTCACGAGTTCAAATCTCGTCAAGGGCTTTCCTCCCCAGCCCATTCCCCGCCCCGGCCACCCTGCGGCGGAGGTGCAGTCCCGTTCGCAGTCAGCCGGGAACATGCCCGAGAATGCGGGACCTTCGCCGCCCGGACGGTCTGCTTGCCGCCCCTGTTGTCCCCCTTCGTCCTCGGCGTCCCGGCGCTCCTGTCGCCGGCCCTGATCACCCAGTCGTCCCTGTTCGGGATCGGCATCGCCTTCAGCCCCCTGCACATCGCGGTGGTCACCCTGCTGCTGCTGGGTCGCTCGCCGCTGCAGCGGGCCATGGCCTACGTGGCGGGCTGGGCGGCCGCCAATGCCCTGGCCATCGTGCTGCTCATGGTGCTGGGGGAGGCCTTCGCCATCAGCCTCAGCCACGGCGAGCGGGAGCAGGTGCTGATCGACCTGCTCGGGGCCGGCGCGCTGGTGGGTCTGGGGCTCTATCAGCTCACCCCCCAGGCCAACATCGGTGAGGAGGGCATGGCCCTGCGGCTGATGAACCAGCTGCCCGACTTCAGCACCCTCACCCTGGTGCTGATCGGTGCCACCAGCGCCCTGCTCACCCCGGAGAACCTGGTCTTCTATCTCAAGGAGGCCGGCCTGCTCCTGCTCAACGACCCCGGCCTCACCGCCGACGCGGAGGTGACCGGGCTGTTCACCCTGATGGCCAGCTCCCTGCTGCTGCTGCCGCCCCTGGCGTGGCTGGTCAGCGGCGGGGCGATCCGGGAGCCGATCACCCGTCTTGAGGAATGGCTGCAGCACAAGGCCGAGTGGCTTGTGGGGGTCCTCGCCCTGGTGCTCGGGGCCTACCTGCTGTTCGAAGGGCTGCACGGCCTGAACCTGCTGACCGTGGCCGGCTGAGCGCCAGCCGTTAGCGTCCCCCCATCCCCTTGGTCGGCACCCCGTTGCTCCCCGCCGTGCGCCGGACCTGCCTGGCGATCGGTCTGGGCCTCGCCCTGGCCGTGCTGCCCGGACCCGCCCGGCTGCAGGCGGCCGCGGTCTGCGTGCTGACCCCCAGGCTGGCGCTCAACGCCCGGGCCGAGGCTGTGGCCGCCGTCCCGATCGGAGCTCCCACGATCCTGAGCACCGAACCCCTGGAGGAGGTGCGGATCGAACGGGAGGGTGAGGTGCTCTGGCAGCGGCGGGCCCTCCCCGGCGAGCCCATCGAGGGGCCGATCCCCTGGCCCCTGGCACCGATCCGCCCGGGCCAGCGGCTGGTGCTGCTGCTGCGGCCCCTGGGCGTCCGGACGGACGACTTCGCCATCATCGAGCTGGAGGGAGATCCGGCCGAGCGGATGGGGCGGGCCCAGCGGCAGCTCGACGGACTGGGCACCGATCCGGACCTGTGGTGGGCCGCCATCCAGCGGACCTTCGACCGGGGCGACCTCAGCCTGGGCCTGGCCCTGCTCTACGCCCTCGAAGGCCCCGCCTCCCCCCGGCTCGACAACCTGCGGCGAGCTGTGTTCCTGGCCGGCTGCGGCAGCACCTGAGCGCCAGGGGGTCCGGCGGGGGCCGTGGCGGGGCGCGATTTGCCAGCCTGGGCCAAAAGGGCCCACCCCATGTCCTCTTTCCTGACGGTGCCGGTGGCGACGATGCGCGCCCTGGTGGAGGGGGGCACCACCCGGCCCCTGGCCTGGCGGCTGGAGCAGCTCCAGCGGCTGGCTCGCCTGCTGGAGTCGGAGGAGCCGCGGATGCTGGCGGCCCTGGCCAGCGACCTGGGCCGCCCCGCCATGGAGGGCAGCCTGGAGCTGGCGACCCTGCGGCAGGAGCTGCGCCACACCCGCCGTCACCTGGCCGGCTGGATGCGTCCCCGCCGCCGCCCCCTGCCCCTGTGGGCCTGGCCGGGCCAGGGGGCGGTGCACAGCGAGCCCCTGGGCTGCGTCCTGATCATCGGCGCCTGGAACTATCCCTTCGAGCTCTGCCTCCACCCCCTGCTGCATGCCCTGGCCGCCGGCAACACGGCCGTGGTCAAGCCCTCCGAACTGAGCCCCGCTTCGTCGGCCCTGCTGGTTGAGCTGCTGGGGCGTCACTTCGACCCGGCTGTGGTCCAGGTGGTGGAGGGCGACGGGGCCGTGGCCGCCGGGCTGCTGGAGCGGGAGCGCTTCGACCACATCCTCTACACCGGCGGCGAGCGGGTGGGACGGCTGGTGATGGCCGCCGCCGCCCGCCATCTCACCCCCATCACGCTGGAGCTGGGGGGCCGGAACCCGGCGATCGTGCTGGCCGATGCGGAGCCAACGATCACGGCGCGGCGGCTGCTGTGGGGCCGCTGCCTGAACGCCGGCCAGACCTGTCTGGCCCCCAACCACGTGCTGGTGGCGGCCGGGGTGCGGGAGGCCCTGGTGGCGGCGTTGCGCGAGCAGGCCCGGGCCCTGTACGGCCCGGATCCCCTGGCCAGCCCCGACCTGGGGCGCCTCGTCGGAGCGGCACGCTTCGAGCGGCTCCAGGGGCTGCTGGCCCAGGCGCGGGAGCGGGGCCGGGTGCTGCTGGGCGGACGCTGGGACGAAACCGCGCGGAAGATCGAGCCCACCGTGGTGGCGGTCGACGATCCCGACGACGATCCGCTGCTGCAGGAGGAGCTGTTCGCCCCGATCCTGCCCCTGCTGACGGTGGCGGATCTGGAGGAGGCCCTGGTCCTGGTGCGCCGGCAGCCGAAACCCCTGTCCCTCTATCTGTTCGGCGGCGGCGGCGCGGAGCGGGAACGGGTGCTGGCGGGCAGCGGTTCGGGCAGCCTGGTGGTGAACGACACGGTGATCCAGGGGGCCATGGCCAACCTGCCCTTCGGCGGCATCGGCCCCAGCGGCATGGGGGCCTACCACGGGGAAGCCGGCTTCCTCACCTTCTCGCACCGGCGCAGCGTGATCAGCCGGTCGCTGCGGCCCGACCCCCCGATCCGCTTCCCCCCGTACGCCGGCAAGCTGGGCCTGGTCCGTCGGCTGATGGGCTGAGGGGGGGCTGGGCGGGCCTGGACGTGGCCCTTAACGTGCCATCAGCTATCCCTAGTGCCCATGCGCCGCCCCCTCATCGCCCTGGCTCTAGCCATGGTGTTGCCGCTGCCGGCTCTGGCTGCCCAGGTGACCGTCAAGCCCGGTGAGACCCTCTCCGACATCGCCGCGCGCCACCGGGTGAGCGTGTCCACCCTGATGAAGATCAACGGGATCAGCGATCCCGATCTCGTCGAAGCCGGCCGCAGCCTGACGTTGCCGGGTGGAGCGGCCCGACCCCGGGCCTCCGGCGGCAGCCTCACCGTGGCCCCCGGGGAAACCCTCTCCGAAATCGCCGAACGCCACGGCATCACCGTCAGCCGGCTGATGCAGCTGAACGGCCTCAGCAAGGCGGACCACATTGAAGCCGGCCAGAAGCTGGTGGTGCCCTCCTCCTCCCGCAGCGCCGCCCCGGCCGCCGCGGTCAACCGCAAGGCCACCGAGCACGTGGTCCGCAGCGGCGAGAGCCTCTCCCAGATCGCCGACGCCTACGGCGTGCCGATGAAGCAGCTGATCGCCATCAACCGCATCAGCGACCCCGACCTGGTGGAATCGGGCACCCGGCTGCGGCTGAAGCCGGCCAGCGCCCCCGCCCCCAGGCCGGCCGCCCGACCCGCAGCGGCGGCGAAACCGGCGCCCAAGCCCGCCGCCACAGCGACCAGGCCCGCGCCGGCACCGGC
>NZ_JAFKRJ010000042.1:0-511 GCF_019038515.1 Synechococcus sp. CCAP 1479/10
ACGCTGTCGATGTTGAGCTCAGCCGCCTGAACCGCCACGGGGGCGAGCAGGCCGAGAGCTGCAGGAGCAACCAGCAGTTGCTGGAAGGGCTTCATGGATTCCTCACACAATAAGGAGCGCTGTTCCATGACGGAACACGGCGAAGTATAGATCCTGTTTCTTGCGCTGCAAGCGACGAGTCAGGCTCAGGTAACGCTCGACCAAGTGCCCCAAGTCACCCGGTTCGGCAACACACAAAAAAGCCCGACTGCATAGCAGCCGGGCGAGTTTGAGGAGATTGTGAGAGAAGTGAATCCCGAAGGATCAGAACTTGAAGGTGGTCTTGATGAAGCCGCCGAAGTTGTTGAAATCGGTACCGGAGGTTCCGATCGCGCCAACGTTCTTGGAGACCTGACCCAGAGGAGCGCTCAGGTAGTAGAGAGCCGGGGTCACGCTGATGTTGTCGGTGACCTGGAACTTGTACCACCACTCCCAGGCGTAGTTGCCATCGACGATGGCGGTCGCGGCGGCG
>NZ_JAFKRJ010000043.1:0-9270 GCF_019038515.1 Synechococcus sp. CCAP 1479/10
ACGCTGTCGATGTTGAGCTCAGCCGCCTGAACCGCCACGGGGGCGAGCAGGCCGAGAGCTGCAGGAGCAACCAGCAGTTGCTGGAAGAGTTTCATGGGTTCCTCACACGGAAGCGGCGCAATGCGCCAAACGAAGGATCCCCCAAGTGGACATGGCCATCCAGGGTCCATGTGCCAGAAAACACAACGTCCGGTACCCGAGGGTGCTGCCAGAGTGCCGCCCATGAAGGCCCTGTGGGCGTCGCTGCCCTTCCTGCCCCTGTTGCTGACGGCGGCGCCGCGCAGCTTCCTGGCCCACGACGAGGGCTACTACGCCCTGCAGGCCCGCTGGATGGCCACGAGCGGCCAGTGGCTGGGTCCCCCCTGGTGGGACCAGGTGATCTTTGATCGCAGCATCGGCCTGCCCTGGCTGATCGCCGCGGCCGGCCGGCTGCCGGGGGTGGGCCCCTGGTCGGCCCATCTGCCGTCCCTTCTCGCCGCCGTGGCCTGCCTGCTGCTCACGGCCGACCTGGCCGGGCGCCTGCTGGGCGGGGGCGGAGCCGGCTGGCTCGCCGCCGCCGTGCTGGCCCTCACTCCCCTCTGGCTCGACTACACCCACCTGGCCAGCCAGGACATGCCGCTGCTGGCCCTGGAACTGCTGGGGATCCTGGCCCTGCTGCGGGCCGGCGAGGCTCCGCAGCGGCCCTGGCCGTTCCTGGCCGGCGCCTGGATCGGCCCGGCCTTCCTGATCAAGGGCTTCATGGTGGCGCTGCCGGTGGTGGCCCTGCTGCCCTTCCTGCTGCTGGAGCGCCGCACCGTGCTGCGGCGGCCGGGCTTCTGGCTCGGCCTCGCCCTGGGCTGGCTGCCGGTGGCGCTCTGGCTGGGCCTGAGCCTCCGGGTGCTGGGCCTGCCGGTGGTGGCGGGCCTGTGGCAGAAGCTGCTCTACCTCTCCGAGAGTGACGTCTACAGCGCCGGCCCGCTCTATTACCTGTGGAACCTGCCGGCCAACACCTTCCCCTGGAGCCTGTTCGCCCTGGCGGGCTGGTGGGGCTGGCTGGCCGGACCGCTGGAGCGGTCCCGGCGCCTGCTCCTGCTCCTCTATCCGCTGCTGATGTTGCTGTTGCTCAGCGCCTTCCGCACCAAGACCCCCTACTACGGCCTGCAGCTCACCCCCTTTGTCGCCCTGGCGGCCACGGCCGGCCTGCGGTCCTGGAGCGCCGGCGCCGGCCGCTGGGCCCGGGGGGCGGCCTTCGGCTTCGGGGGGCTGGGACTGGTGCTGGTCCTGGCGGCGGTGGCGGTGCTCTGGCCCGGGGCGCCGGCCGGCCGGCTGGTGGCCAATGGGGTGGCGGACCTGGCTCCTGCTCCGCAGCTGTTCGCGCTGGCGGCGGGCTGCCTGGGGCTGGCCTGGGCCCTGGTGCCCTGGTGCCGCACCGGCTCCCGCCGGCTGGCGGCCCTCCTGGTGGGTCCCTGGCTGGCCCTGGCCCTGCTGGTGCAGGCCGGCCTGTTCAGCGATCGCAGCCCCCGGCAACGGCAGGCCCTGGAGCGCCCTGGGGCCAAGGAGGCCCTGGCGGCCGGGCCGATCGCGGCCGTGGCCGGCGCCCCCCTAAGCGGCGAGGAGCATGCCCGGCTGATCCTGGTGGCCCTGGCCAGCCCCCAGCTCACGCCCCGCATCGGCCCGGCGGAAGGGGTGCCCGCCGGGGAGCGGGTGTGGATCCGGCGCCGTGAGCTGCCGGCCGGATGGTCCGTGCGGCTGCAGGCCCAGGAACTGGAGCCCTGGGTGCTGGCCCAGGCACCGGGAGCGGCCCGATGAGACGGACACGGGGCCGGGATGGGTGGATCCTGCTGGGGCTGTGGCTGGCCGGGGTGCTCCTGGATGGGCTCTGGCTGCAGCGCCACGCCCAGCCACCGGCCTGGGACCAGGGGGAACACCTGAGCCGGGCCCTGGGGGTCTGGCAGGTGCTCGGTGAGGCGGCGCCCCTCGATCCACTCTGGTGGCAACGGCTCTGGGCCGAGACGCCCACCTACCGGGGACCCCTCACCTACCTGGTGACGGCACCGGTGTTCAGCCTGCTGGGGCCCGGCTATGGCAGCGCGATCCTGTCCAACAGCCTCTTCCAGGCCCTGCTCCTGGGCAGCCTCTACGGCCTGGGACGCCTGGCCCGCGGGCGGGCGGCCGGCCTCTGGGCCGCCTTCCTCTGCGCCGTCGCGCCGGCCCTGCTGAACCAGCGCAGCGACTACCTGATCGATTTCAGCCTGACGGCCGTGCTC
This sequence comes from Synechococcus sp. CCAP 1479/10, assembly GCF_019038515.1. NCBI lineage: Bacteria > Bacillati > Cyanobacteriota > Cyanophyceae > Synechococcales > Synechococcaceae > Synechococcus > Synechococcus sp. CCAP 1479/10. The sequence goes on from NZ_JAFKRJ010000043.1 coordinate 2,247, forward strand.
ACGGCCACCTGGTGGCTGCTGACGGTGCGGGTGCTGGGCCGCCCCCGGCGCCCCTGGCTCTGGAGCCTGGCCGGCGGCCTGGGGCTTGGGGCGGTGGTGCTGACACGCCCCACCGGTCTGGTGATGCTCTGGCTGCCCCTGCTGGCCCTGGCCTGGCGGGCCCTTGCGCCCCTGCTCCGGCGGGGCCGGCCGGGCCCCAGGGCCCGCTTCGGCCGGCTGGCCGAGGCGCTGCTGGCGGCGGCGGCGGCGACGGCCGTGGCCTGGCCCTGGTGGAGCCAGAACTGGCTGACGATCCTCTCCACGGTCAACAAGGCCCGCCAGTGGGGCGTCCTGTATCAGGACGGTCTGGAGGCGAACACCCTGGCGGGCTGGCTGTTCTACCCCCGCCTGCTGCCCACCATGGCCGGGGCCGCCCTGGTGGCGGTGGTGGTGGCGGGGGGGGCGCTGCATTGGTGGCGAAACCTCGGCGTCCCTGCCGGCGCCCTGCCCTGGCGGCGGCTCGCCTGGTGGCTGAGCTTTCCGCTCGGTGCCCTGCTGCTGGCCACCCTGATGAGCACCAAGGACTTCCGCTTCGTGCTGCCCCTGGTTCCCCAGCTGTGCCTCGGCCTGGGGATCGTGCTGGCCGCGGCCGCCGGCCGCTGGACGCCCGTCTGGAGGCTGGCGGTGGTGGCGCTCGGGATCTGGGGGGCGCTGGCCAGCCAGTTCGCCCTGGCGGCCAATCCGACCGCCTTTCCGCCGCGGCCACCCGTCGCCGGCCCCCCCTGGCCCCTGGAGGCGATCGTGGCCACGATCCGCCAGCGCAGTCCCCACCAGCTCTCCACCCTGGCGGTGCTCCCCGACAGCCAGGGCCTGAACGCCTTCAACCTCGACGCCGAAGGGCGCCGCCAGGAGTTCCGCGTCGCCGCCCGCCAGACCGTGGCGCCTGTCGACCAGCTCGACGGCGACCTGGCCGGCTTCGACTGGTTCCTGCTCAAGGGGGGCGACCAGGGGGTGATGAGCGATGAACGCCAGGCCGCCCTGGACGGCCTGGTGCGGCGATCACCCGCCTTCCAGGCCGCCGGCCGCTGGCCCCTGCCGGATGGCAGCAGCGCCGAGCTGTTCGGGCGGCGCGCCCTGGGCCTGGAGGTGCTCCCGGTGGCCTGCGGGCCGGGGCGGGGCCTTGCCCTGAACCTGGCCGTCGAACCGCCGCCCCCCCTGCGGCCCGGCAGCGGGGCGGTGCTGGTGAGCCGGCTGCGGGGGCCGGCGGCCGAGCTGCGGGACGGCCTGCTGCTGCTCGACTGGCGGCCGGACACCGCCGCCGCCGGCGTGCCGACCTGGCGCCATGACCGCGGCATCGGCCAGGGCATGGTGCGCGCTGCGCCCGGCGGTTGCCTGGAGGTGCAGGAACGGCTGGCCCTGGTGGTGCCGGTCGGGTTGCCCGATGGGTCCTACCGGCTCCGGGCCCGGGCCCTCGACCGCCAGGGGCGGCCGCTGCCCCTTCGCAGCGCCCCCCTGACGCTGACGGTGGCCGGCGTCAGCGCCCAGAGCCCGGAGGCCCAGGGCAAGGGGGCCCAGGCCATGGACGCCGGGGCGCCCCCCAACCGCATCGACCAGCTGGTCGAACTCGGAAGGCTGCTGCGCAACGGCGATCTCGACCGGCTGTTCCGGCAGGTGGGGCAGATCAACCAGCGGGACCCCCAGCAGATCTACCTCTCCCAGGGGGAGCGGCTGCTGCGGGCCAGGCTGCAGGAGACTGGCGCCGACCCCGGGGAAGCCGATCTGGAGGACCTCTATGGTCTGGCCCTGGCCCAGGCGCTGCAGCGGCACGCCGATGGGGCCGTCGACACGCTGCAGCGCATCGTGTCCCTCGAACCCACCAATCCCCATGCCCTGATGGCCCTCGGCTTCGTGCAGCTCTACCGCTTCCACCCCGGCCAGGCCCAGGTGGCGCTCGATGCCGCCGCCCGGCTCGACCCCGGCAACCGCACCCTGCGGACGCTGCGGGCCGTGGCCAGCGGCCTGCGGCTCGATGTGGCGGGCACCCTGGCCCTGCTGCGATGAACGGCACGCTCCAGCCGGAAGGACTGCAGCGGTTCCACCGCCGCAACCGCGCCTACTACGAGGACCTGGACCGCCTGCACCAGCTGCTGGTCGCCCCGGGTCTGCGGGTGCTCGAGATCGGCTGCGGCCTGGGGGATCTGCTGGCGGCCACCCACCCGGGCCACGGCGTGGGCATCGAGCGCGACCCCGCCATCGCCGCCGCCGCCCAGGCCGCCCACCCCAACCTGCGGATCGTCTGCGCCGAGGCGGCGACCCTCGACCCGGAGGTGATCGGGGAGAGCGCTCCCTTCGACGTGATCCTGCTGGCCAACACCCTCAACACCCTCGAGGACGTGCAGGGGGTGATGGAGCGGCTGGCGGCGTTCTGCCATGACCGCACCCGGCTGGTGGTGAGCTTCCACAACTGGCTGTGGCAGCCCCTGCTCAAGGCGGCTGAAGGCGTGGGCCTGCGTCAGCCCCAGCCCCCCGAGAGCTGGCTCACCCCCAGGGACGTGCAGAACCTGCTCGATCTGGCCGGCTGGGAGGTGCTCAAGCAGGGCCATCGCTGCCTGCTGCCCCGCCGGATCCCCCTGCTGACCCCCCTGGCCAACCGCTGGCTGAGCCAGCTGCCGCTGCTCGAACAGTTCGGGCTGACCCACTGGCTGGTGGCCCGGCCCGCCACCCCGGCCCAGCGCCGCCCCAGCGTCAGCGTGGTGATCCCGGCCCGCAACGAGGCCGGCAACATCGCCGCCGCCATCGACCGCATGCCCCTGCTGGGGTCGGCCACCGAGGTGCTGTTCGTGGAGGGCCACTCCTCCGATGCCACCTGGGCGGAGATCGAGCGGGTCTGCGGCTCCTACAGCGGCCCGCTGCAACTTCGGGCCCTGCGCCAGAGCGGCCGCGGCAAGGCCGACGCCGTCTGGCTGGGCTTCGATCAGGCCGAGGGGGAGGTGCTGATGATCCTCGATGCCGATCTCACCGTGCGCCCCGAGGATCTGCCCCGGTTCTACAAGGCCCTGGCGGAGGGCCGGGGGGAGTTCGTCAACGGCTGCCGGCTGGTGTATCCCCGCACCAGCGCCGCCATGCCGCCGCTGAACACGGCCGCCAACCGCTTCTTCGCCGCGGCCTTCTCCTGGCTGCTGCGCCAGCGGCTCAAGGACACCCTCTGCGGCACCAAGGTGATCTGGAAGGCCGACTACGAGCGGCTCAAGGCCGGGCGTGCCTACTTCGGCGACTTCGACCCCTTCGGCGACTTCGATCTGCTCTTCGGCGCGGCCAAGCTCAACCTCAAGATCGTGGAGGTGCCGGTGCGGTACCAGGAGCGCAGTTACGGCAGCTCGAACATCGCCCATGTGAAGGAGGGGCTGATCCTGGCGAGGATGTGCCTGTATGCGGCGCAGAAGCTGCGCTTCACCCCATGACCGCGTGGCTGTCCGTCCCGCCGCCGCCCCGCCAGCGGCAAGGCCGCCGATGAAGAAGCGCTGGTTCCTGGGGTTGGTGGCGACCCTGGCGCTCTACCTGGGGCTCAGCATCTGGTTCGGTTTCGCCAACGTGATGCGCTCCCTGGGGGCGCTGCCCTGGTGGTGCTGGCTGCTGGTGCCCGCAATGGTGGCCGTGGGCTATCTGCTGCTGTTCCAGCGCTGGCAGTTCTATCTGCGGCAGCTGGGGCACCCCCTGGCCTGGCGGCCCAGCAGCCGGATCTACGTCGCCGGCCTGGCGCTGGTCGCCGCCCCCGGCCGCAGCGGCGAGGCCCTGCGGGGACTGTGGCTGCAGCGCCGCCACGGCATCCCGATGCAGGTCGGCGTAGGGGTGACCCTGGCGGAGCGGGTGACTGACCTGGCCGGAGCCCTGCTGGTGCTCGCCTGGGGGCTCGGGGGACGGATCCTGCCGGCCCTGGTGGCGGGCGGCGGAACCCTGGCCATCGGCGCCTGGCTGCTGACCCATCCGGCCGCCCTGCGGCGCCTGGAGGCCTTCCTCGACCGGCTGCCGGCGCACCGGCGCTGGCACGGACTGACCCGGCTGCTGCGGGAGGCCCTCGGGGCGGTGGGCCGGCTGCGACGGCTGCTGCGGCCCTGGCCCCTGCTGGTGGGCACCGCCCTGGCGGCCCTGGTGTGGCTGATCGAAGCGTCGGCGCTGATGGGCCTGCTGCAGCTGCAGGGGGATCCCCTGGCCCTGACCCAGGCCGCCGTGATCCGCACCGCCATGGCCCTGGGCGGGGTCCTCTCCTTCCTGCCGGCGGGGGTCGGCACCGCGGAGGCCACGGCCATCGGCCTGGCGGTGGCGTTCGGGGTCGAGCGACCGGCGGCGCTGGCGGTCACCCTGGTGCTGCGGGTGTGCACCGTGCTGCTGCCCACCGCGGTGGGCCTGGTGGTGCTGGGCCGCCATCGGGACGATGGCGAGGCGATGGCGGCGTGAGCGACACCCCCCTCTCCTCCGGGGCCGGCTACCGGGCCGAGATCGACGGCCTGCGGGCCCTGGCCGTGGTGGCCGTGATCCTCAACCACATCGACGACCGGCTGCTGCCCAGCGGCTACCTGGGGGTGGACATCTTCTTCGTGATCTCCGGCTTCGTGATCACCGGGTCCCTGACGCGCCGTCCGGCCCGCTCCCTGGGCGATCTCCTGCTCGGCTTCTACAGCCGCCGCCTGAAACGGCTCGTGCCGGCCCTGCTGGTCTTCGTGGTGGTGGTGGGGATCCTGGCCTGCCTGGTGATCCCCCGGCCCCATACGGCCCTGCGCACGGGGATCAGCGCCCTGTTCGGCTTCTCCAACGTCTACCTGCATGGGCAGGCCACCGACTACTTCGGCACCGCCACCAAGCTCAACCCCTTCACCCACACCTGGTCGCTTGGGGTGGAGGAGCAGGTTTACTTGCTGCTGCCCCTGGTGGCCTGGCTGACGGGCTTCGCCCGCCCCGGAGCCGGGGGCCACAGGGCCCTGTTCGGGGTGATGGGCGTGGCCTCGCTGGCGTCGCTGATCGCCTTCGTGCAGCTCTATCCCACCCAGCAGGCCGCCGCCTACTTCCTGATGCCGCCGCGGCTCTGGGAGATGGGGGCGGGTTCCCTGCTGTTCTGCCTCGGCGGCGTCTGGCCGGCCGCCGCCAGGGGCCTGGGCCGCCTGCCGCCCATGGCGGCGGCCCTGGGCCTGGTGGGGGTGATGCTGCTGCCGCTGACCTGGGCGGTGCCGGCCACGGTGGCCGCCGTGGTCCTGACCACGCTGCTGATCGCCAGCCTGCGGCAGGGGACCGCCGCCCACCGGCTGTTCAGCCTGCCGGCCCTGGTGGGGGTGGGGCTGATCTCCTATTCCCTCTACCTCTGGCACTGGGGGGTGCTGTCCCTGAGCCGCTGGACGATCGGCCTGCACTGGTGGTCGCTGCCGTTCCAGATCGGCCTGATGGTGCTCCTGTCGCTGGCTTCCTACCGCTGGGTGGAAAAACCCCTGAGGCAGGCCAGCTGGGCCCCGCGGCGGGACCAGACCATCGCCATCGGGGTGGGCGGCCTGGCGGCCGGGGCCGGGCTGCTGATCGGTGTCGACAACCTGCCTCCGTTCAGCCTGTACGCCGGACGCAACCCGATCCCCGCCGGCATGGGGGTGGAATCGCTCGTCGATCCCTATCGGGTGGCGGGTGCCGCCGGAACCTGGCAGGGGTCGCCCTGCGTGCTGGCCAACGACGGTGAAGCGGCGAAGACCATTGCCATCGAGGCCTGCACCCTCGGGGACTTCGCCACGGCCCGCCACCGGGTGCTGGTGGTGGGCAATTCCTTCTCGGCCTCCTTCGCCGGCGCCTTCGACGAGCTGGTGGCCACCGACGACTACGCGGTGACGATCACCTCGGCCTGGGCCGCCTCACCGGTGGGCAACTTCGCCGCCCTCGGCGGCGGCGGCCCCTTCGCCGCCACCAACCGCGCCTACTGGAACCGGGTGGTGCCAGGGCTGGTGGCCCAGCTGCGCCCCGGCGACTGGGTGTTCCTCGTCAACGACATGGTGATGTTCTCGCCGCCCAGCCAGGGGCCGGGCAGCCGGCTCATCCTGCAGACCCTGCGGGTGGGCCTCAGCGACTTCTCCGCCAGCCTGGCCGAGCGCGGCGTGCGCCTGGCGGTGCTCAACGGCCTGCCCTTCGCCCGGGAGGCGAACTGCCACCCCGCCAGTGCCGTGCCCCAGTGGTTCTCCCCCTTCGGCGGCCCCTGCCAGATGCCGGATCGGGCGGAATCCCTGCGGCGACGCCAGCCCCTCGACGACCTGCTGGGCGAACTGCAGAGCCAGGGGAAGCTGCAGGTGGTCGACCTGTTCGACCTGTTCTGCCCCGAGGGGTCCTGCACCTATCGGGCCCGGGGTGGCGAGATCCTCTACCGGGACGAACATTCCCATCCCTCGAAGCAGGCGGTGCGGCTCGCCGCGCCCGTGATCCGGGACGTGCTGAGGCCCAGGCCGGAATGAACGATGCCCCCGACACCGGGGGTACCAGGGGAACCTGGAACCACGGTCTCGGGGGCTCTCGCCGGGTCCGCTCTGGCGCGGAACCGATGGATCAGGATTCAGCGGCCGTGATCAGCCGGCGTTCTCCGCGATCTGCAGACCCTGGATGGGACAACTTGGGGTCATGGACACCTCCTCCTGTGGGTTGGATGCCAGCCGGCGACGCCTGCGGCAAGGACGGAAGACGACCGAGGGAGACGGGCACCACACCAGCTGAACCAAGCAGGATTCCCACCGATGCCGTGGCAGCAGGGGAGGCTCACCGGGCCCGACGATGGGGCGCACTCCGATCAGGCGTTTCCGTCGATCACCACGTCACTGCTGACGGAACGAGGTCATCGTAACCAGCTTTTCGGGCCATCGAAGGGGCCATGAAAAAAGCCCCCATGGAAGGGGGCTGGAGAACCTTGGGAAGGGGTCAGAGCGCGTTGCCGCGGGGCAGCACCTCTTCAGGGAAGATGAAGTTTTCGTGCGGTTGGTCGGCAGGCGCCATCCAGGCACGCAGACCTTCGTTGAGCAGGATGTTCTTG
>NZ_JAFKRJ010000044.1:0-31283 GCF_019038515.1 Synechococcus sp. CCAP 1479/10
CCCCCCCCCCCCCCCCCCCCCCCCGCGACCTCGGGGGCCTCAGCCCCCGATCAGGGTCTCCAGGGCCGCCGTCACGTCGTCCTGGCGCATCAGCGCTTCCCCCACCAGCACCGCATCGGCGCCGGCGCCGACGGCCCGATCCAGGTCCCCCCGGTTGAACAGGCCCGATTCACTCACCAGCAGGGCACCGCGGGCACGCACCTGCTCGCCGAAGCGTTCCATCAGTTGTTCGGTGGTGGCCAGATCCACCGTGAAGCTGGCCAGATCGCGGTTGTTGATGCCGATCAGGTTCACACCCTCCAGCTGCAGCACCCGCTCCATCTCGGCCGCGTCGTGCACCTCCACCAGCACCGCCAGCCCCAGGCCCCGGGCCACCTTGAGCAGATAGGCCAGATCCTGGTCGGTGAGGATCGCCGCGATCAGCAGGGCCGCATCGGCCCCGGCGGCCCGGGCCTGGAACAGCTGGTAGGGCGTGAGGATGAAGTCCTTGCAGAGCAGGGGAAGCTCCACCGCCTCCCGCACCGCCACCAGCACCTCGAAGCCCCCCTGGAAGAAGCGCTTGTCGGTGAGCACCGACAGGCAGCTGGCGCCGCCGTCCCGGTAGCCCCGGGCGATGGCGACGGGGTCGAAGTCCTCCCGGATCACCCCCTTGCTGGGGCTGGCCTTCTTGATCTCGGCAATCACCGCCGGTTTGCGGCAGCTGGCCCGCAGGGCCGCCAGAAAATCCCTGGTGGGGGGCAGGTCGGCCACCTGCTGCTTGAGGGACTCCAGGCTCACCCGGTCCCGGGCGGCCGTCACTTCCCTGTCCTTTTCCCAGACGATCTCCTCGAGGATGTGGCGGGGGCTCTCCTCGGGATGGGGGGTGCCGAATTCCAGGTGGGCCACCCGCACCGAGGGGTTGGGGGGCCGGCGACGGATCTCCATCTCAGGCACCCACCGCCGTGGCCAGGCTGGCGGCGGCCTGCTTGTAGGCCACTTCCACCACCTCGCTCAGCGTGGGGTGGGTGTGTACCTCGCTGGCCAGCTGCCGCACCCCCTGGCGCCGGGCCACCGCGTTGGCGATCTCCTGGATCAGGTCGGCAGCATGGAGGCCGTAGATGTGGGCCCCCAGCACCTCGCCGGTGTCCTTGCGGAACAGCAGCTTCAGCAGGCCGTCGCTCTCCAGTTCGGCCAGGGCCTTGGAGTTGGCCTTGAAATAGCTGCGCACAGCTCCCAGCTCAAAGCCCTCGGCGGCGGCCAGCTCCTTGGCGTCGGCTTCCGACAGCCCCACCGAGCTGATCTCCGGGTGGGTGAAGGTGGCGGCGGGGATCGACCGGTAATCGATGCGGCGGGCGTGGCCGAGGATGTTCTCGATCGCCACCGTGCCCTGGGCGGCGGCGGTGTGGGCCAGCATCATTTTTCCGGTCACATCACCGACGGCCCACAGGTGGGGCACCGGCGCGCCATTCGCCAGCACCCGCAGGCCATCGTCGACGGGGATGAAGCCCCGGTTGGTCTCCACCCCCATGCTGGCCAGGTTGAGGTCCTTGCTCACCGGCACCCGGCCGGTGGCCACCAGCACCGCATCCACCTCCAGGGTCTCCACCGGTTCGCGGGTGGCCATGTCCACCAGTTCGATCTTCACCGGGCAGCCGGGGGTGATCTTGCTGGCCAGCACGCCGGAGCGGGCGTCGATGTCGCGGCCGTCGATCAGATGGCGGGCGGCGATCTTGGCGATGTCCGGATCAAAGGTGGGCATCACCCGGTCGAGGGCCTCGATCATCGTGACCTCACAGCCCAGGGCGGTGTAGACGTCGGCGAATTCCAGGCCGATGTAGCCGCTGCCGATGATGGTGATCCAGCGGGGCAGCCACTCCAGGTTGATGGCCTCATCGCTGGTGAACACGGTGCGGCCGTCGGTCTCGATGCCGGGCGGAACGAAGGGGTCGGAGCCGGTGGCGATGATCACCTCCCGGGCCGCATACACCCGCTCCACGCCGCTGGCCTCGCGGACCGCCACCCGCTGGGGCCCGTCGAGGCGTCCCTTGCCCCGCAGGATCGTGGCGCCGGCCCGCTCCAGGGTCTTGGTGAGGTTGGTGCGGATCGTGGCCACCAGCTGGGCGGCGTGGTCGGCGATCTTCTGGCGCTCGAAGCGCACCGGCGCCGCATGGATGCCGAACCCCTTGAGGTGCTCGGCGTCGCCGAGCTCCCGCACCCGGCCGCTGGCCGCCAGCAGGGCCTTGGAGGGAACGCAGCCCCGGTTGACGCAGGTGCCGCCCATGTCGCGGGATTCCACGATCGCCACCTTCAGGCCGTGGTCGGCGCCGTGCTTGGCCGCATCGAAACCGCCATAACCGGCACCGATCACGATCACGTCGAAATCGAACCCGGAGGGAGGGGAGGCGGGTGCTGCGGTCACCGGACGGGGCTGCATGGGTAGCGGCATTCTCCCCTGTCAGGCCCCGGGCCGGCCGTGGGCCTGGCGGGGGCGCTCCAGCAGCAGCAAAGCGGCCGCGGCCGCCACATTCAGCGACTCCACCGCCGGGCTGTGGGGGATCGTCACCCGCCGGTCGGCCAGCTCGGCCAGCTCCGGGGCCAGCCCCGCCCCCTCGTTGCCCAGCAGCAGGGCCGTGGGGCGGCACCAGTCCAGCTCCCAGTAGGGCTGAGCGGCGTCAGCCGCCTCGGGCACCACCGCCGCCACCAGCTGCATGCCCCGCTCCCGGGCCGCGGCCAGGCGGCCGGGCAGGTCGCTGGCCGCCATCCGCTCGATCGGCAGGGCCAGGGCCGCGCCGCTGGAGGCGCGCAGCACCTTGGGCTGCAGCGGGTCGGCCCCCTCCGCCAGCCACACCTGCTCCACCCCCGCCGCCAGCGCCGTGCGCAGCAGGGTGCCCAGGTTGCCCGGATCCTGGAGCCGGTCGAGGACCAGGAGGAAATCGGGCGGCGTTGCCGCCGGGGCGGGCAGGTCGTCGGCCTCCAGGGTCAGCAGCACCCCGTCGGGGTGGCCGGTGGTGGCGGCGGCGGCCAGAACCTCGGGGCTGGCGATCCGCAGCCGGCCCGGATCCGGCAACCGCTCCAGCAGCGAGTCATGGCGCTCCAGCCAGTCGGTCGTGGCCAGCAGCTGCCGAGGCCGCAGACCCAGCCCCAGGGCCTCCTGCAGAAGATGGGTCCCCTCAAGCAGGATCAGCCCCTGCTCCTTGCGGCCGCTGGGCCGGTGCAGGCGCCGCAGGGCCTGGACGAGGGGATTGCGGACACTGCGGATCGGCTCGCTGCCCGGCTGCAGCCCGCGCTGATCAGGGGAGGGACCCGGGGATGTCAGATCGTCTTGCGGCGCCGGAGCTTGAGGTGATCGTGGATGACCAGGTCGTCGTCGCTGAGGTCGAGCCCCTTGAAGGCCGCCACCTCACCACGGATGCCCTCCGCCTTGAGGTTCGCCACCAGGCGATCGATCACGATGTCCTCCACCTTGTTCTGGTCGTACTCGTCCGGGGTCAGACGCTCCAGAAACCTGCCGATGTTCGCGGCGACGACGTCGGAGGCGTTGGTGATCTTGAGGACAATCATAAAATAATGATGCGGATGGGGAGACTTGAACTCCCACGACATTGCTGCCACTAGTACCTGAAACTAGCGCGTCTACCAATTCCGCCACATCCGCGGGCGTTTAGCCGCCACGGAAGCCGCGGCGCTGAACGGAGCATAAATCATCACCGGCGACCCACCCCTCCGGACCCTGGCGGCAAGCGGGTGGCAAGACAGTTTGAGCGGCGACCCCCTAGACGACGGGATCATTCGTTGTCAAGATGCCCCCGAAATTGATACCAGGACTCCTGTCCATGACCGTATCCCCCATGCCTGTCAAGGCCATCGCCGGCACCAGGCTGGAGATCAGTGGTGGACGGCGTCTGGAAGGGGAAATCAGGGTCAGCGGCGCCAAGAATTCAGCCCTGGTGCTGATGGCCGCCTGCCTGCTCACCGAGGACGCGCTGCGGCTCAGCAACGTGCCTCCCCTGACCGACATCACGGCCATGGGCGAGATCCTCTCCGCCCTCGGGGTGCGGGTGCAGCGCGGTGGCGACGCGATCGTCCTCCACGGCGACCACATCACCACCGCCGCCCCGCCCTATGAGCTGGTCAACAGCCTGCGGGCCAGCTTCTTCTGCATCGGCCCCCTCCTGGCCCGCATGGGGATGGCCCAGGTGCCCCTGCCCGGCGGCTGCCAGATCGGCACCCGGCCCGTGGTGGAGCACGTCAAGGGGCTCAAGGCCCTCGGCGCCCAGGTCACCATCGAGCACGGTGTGGTCACCGCCGTGGTGCCGGGCCGCCAGCGCCGCCTCACCGGCGGCCACATCCACCTCGACTGCCCCAGCGTCGGCGCCACCGAGACCCTGATGATGGCGGCCGCCCTCGCCGACGGCGAAACGGTCATCGACAACGCCGCCCAGGAGCCGGAGGTGATCGACCTGGCCCGGCTGCTGCTGGCCATGGGGGCCAAGGTGCGCGGCGCCGGCACCCCCACCATCACCATCGTCGGGGTGGACCGTCTGCACGGGGCCGACTACGCCGTCATCCCCGACCGCATCGAGGCGGGCACCTTCCTGCTGGCGGGCGCCATCACCCGCTCCCGGCTGCGGGTGTTCCCCGCCCTGCCCGAGCACCTCGGTGCCGTGATCACCAAGCTCGAGGAGGCTGGCTGCCGCATCGAGGCCGACGGCCAGGGCCTGATCCTCACGGCCAGCAAGGTGCGGGCCGTGGATCTGCGCACCCAGCCCTTCCCCGGCTTCCCCACCGACCTGCAGGCCCCGTTCATGGCCCTGCTGGCCACCGCCGAAGGCACCAGCATGGTGGTCGAGAACATCTTCGAGAACCGTCTCCAGCACGTGGCCGAGCTGCAGCGCATGGGCGCCTCGATCCGCATGCAGGGCAACACCGCCTGCGTCGAGGGGGTGGCCCGGCTCAGCGGCGCCCCGGTCCACGGCACCGACCTGCGCGCCTCCGCCGCCATGGTGCTCGCCGGCCTTGCCGCCGACGGCATCACCACCGTGCGGGGCCTGGAATACCTCGACCGGGGCTACGCCGATCTGGAGGGCAAGCTCAACGCCGCAGGCGCCTCGATCCGCAGGCTGCCCACCCCCGCCGCCTAGAGTCCTCCCTTCGGGAGCGTGCCGGAATTGGTAGACGGACTCGACTCAAAATCGAGCGCCTTCGGGCATGTGGGTTCGAGTCCCACCGCTCCCATCCAGCCGGTGATGGACACCTACGGGCGCTATCCCCTGTCTCTGACGCGGGGCCGTGGCGTCTGGCTCTGGGATGACCAGGGACGGCGCTATCTCGACATGGTGGCCGGCATCGCCGTCTGCACCCTGGGCCACAGCGATCCGGTGCTGCAGCGGCGGCTCTGCCGGCAGCTGGGCCGTCTCCAGCACGTCTCCAACCTCTACCGGATTCCGGAGCAGGAGGCCCTGGCCGCGGCCATCACCGCCCGCAGCTGCACCGACCGGGTCTTCTTCTGCAATTCCGGCGCCGAGGCCAACGAGGCCGCCATCAAGCTGGCCCGCAAGCACGGCCACCAGGTGCGCGGCATCGCCGATCCGCTGATCCTTACCGCCGAGGCCAGCTTCCACGGCCGCACCCTGGCGGCGGTGACCGCCACGGGCCAGCCCAAGTACCACCAGGGCTTCGAGCCCATGGTGTCGGGCTTCCGCTACTTCCCTTACAACGACACGGCCGCCTTCGAAGCGCTGCTCGCCTCCTGTGAAGCCGAGGGGCCCCGGGTGGCGGCCGTGCTGCTCGAACCGATCCAGGGCGAGGGCGGCGTCAACCCCGGCGATCCGGCCTTCTTCCGGCGGGTGCGGGAGCTCTGCGATGCCCACCGCATCCTGCTCATCTTCGACGAGGTGCAGATCGGTGTCGGCCGCAGCGGCCGCTGGTGGGGCTACGAACAGCTCGGGGTCGAGCCCGATGCCCTGACCATGGCCAAGGGCCTGGGTGGCGGCATCCCCATCGGCGCCCTGGCGGTGAAGGCCGCGGCCGACCACTTTCGCCCCGGCGACCACGCCAGCACCTTCGGCGGCAACCCCTTCGCCTGCCGCGCCGGCCTCACGGTGATCGAGGAGATCGAACGCCGGGGACTGCTGGAGAAGGTGAGCGCCAACGGAGCCCTGCTCCAGTCCCTGCTCCAGGAGCTGGTGACCCGCCACCCCGAGCGGCTGGCCGGCGAGCGCGGCTGGGGTCTGCTGCGGGGCCTGGTGCTGCGCGAGGGCGGGCCCACGGCTGCGGAAATCGTCAAAGCAGCCATGGCCGAAGGCCTGCTGCTGGTGCCGGCCGGGCCCGGGGTGGTCCGGTTCGTGCCGCCGCTGGTGGTCAAGCCCCGCCAGCTGCGCAAGGCGGTGAAGCGCCTGGAGAAGGCTCTCCACAGCCTGGCCTGATCCGTTCCTGTCCGTGCCGTCCCCGCTGCCCCCCCCGGTCGACCTGGGCGACCTGCTTGAACCCTTCGCCCGCCGCGGCGTCGACCTGGGCCTGGAGCGGCTGGCCGGCGCCCTGGCCGGCGGGGGCCACCCGGAGCGGCGCTTCGCCGCCGCCCAGGTGGCCGGCACCAACGGCAAGGGCTCGATCTGCACCTTCCTGCACGCGATCCTGCGGGCCGCCGGCGTGCACGTCGGCACCTACCGCTCCCCCCACCTGGTGAGCTGGTGCGAGCGCATCCAGGTGGATGACGCCTGGATCACGCCCACCACCCTGCGGGACGACCTGGCCCGCTGGCAGCCCCTGGCACGCCAGCACCGGCTCACCCCCTTCGAGCTGATCACGGCCACGGCCTTCGAGCACTTCGCCCGCGAGCGGGTGGATCTGGCGGTGCTGGAGGTGGGCCTGGGGGGACGGCTGGATGCCACCACCGTCCACCCGCGCCGACCGGTGATCGGCTTCGGGGCCATCGGCCTCGACCACCGCGAGCACCTGGGCGACACCCTGGCCGCCATCGCCGCCGAGAAGGCCGCCGTGATGGGCGCGGACTGCCGGGCCTTCAGCTGCGCCCAGGAGCCCGAGGCCCGCCGGGTGCTGGAGGCTGAAGCGCTGCGTTGCGGCGCCAGCCTGCAGTGGCTCGAACCCCTGCCCGCCGTGGCCGACGGCGGGCCCCGCCTGGGCCTGGCGGGGGACCTGCAGCGCCACAACGGCGCCGTGGCGGTGGCCATGGCCCGGGCCCTGACCGCCCCTGGCGGGCCCCTGGCCGGGACGCCCCTGGACGCGGCGACGATCCGCGCCGGCCTGGAAGCGGCCCGCTGGCCCGGGCGGATGGAGCGGCACCGCTGGCGGGGCCGCGAGCTGCTGATCGACGGGGCCCACAATCCCCCGGCGGCGGCGACCCTGCGCCGCGAGCTCGACCGGCTCGACGGGGGCGAAAACGGAGGTGTCGAGGGGGGCAGGCCGCGCCGCTGGCTGCTGGGCATCCAGCGCCACAAGGAGGGGGCGGTGATGCTGGAGCAGCTGTTGCGCCCCGGCGATCGGGCGGCGGTGGTGGCGGTGCCGGAGCACGCCAGCTGGACCCTGGAGGAGCTGGCCGCCGCCTGTCCGGGGAAGGCCGATCAGCTCGAACCGGCCGGCAGCCTGGCCGCCGGACTGGACAGCCTGCTGCCAGGCGGGCCGCTGCCGGTGGTGGCCGGTTCCCTGTTCCTGCTGGGGGCCGTGCTGCCCCTGTTCGATGCCCCCGAGGCTGACGAAGTCCCCGGGGCGGGCCAGCCTGGAGGGGTCCCCGGCAGCCACGGTCCATGACGACGGCCATCGGATCCGATGCCCCCCGGCCCGCGGGCAGCCCCCATCGGCGGGGCCTGCAGCTGGCGGGCCCGCTGCTGGTCCTGCTGCTGGGTCTGCTGCTGCTGGCCCCCTCCGGCGCCCTGGCCGACTTCCAGGACCGGGTCGACTACACCCTCACCAACCAGAGCGGCAAGGACTTCAGCGGCCAGCAGCTGGCCGGCAGCTCCTTCGCCGGGGCCACGGCCCGCCAGGCCCGCTTCAGGGACGCGGATCTGCATGGGGCGATCCTCACCCAGGCCGCCTTTCCGGAGGCCGATTTCCACGGCGCCGACCTCAGCGACGCCCTGATGGACAAGGTGGACATGAGCGGCACCGACCTCACCGGCGCGGTGCTGCGCGGAGCCATCGCCTCCGGCAGCAACTTCACCGGCGCCACGGTCACCGATGCGGACTTCACCGATGCCCTGCTCGACCGGGTGGACCAGCGCAACCTCTGCCGGGAGGCCCGGGGCACCAACCCGGTGACCGGCGCCGACACCCGCCTGAGCCTGGACTGCACCTGAGACCGCCGCCGGGGCGCCCCTAGCCCGTCCAGCCGCGCAGCTTGCCGGGGTTCATCAGTCCGGCCGGGTCGAAGGCGGCCTTGGCCGCCACCTGATCGGCATCCACCACCCCCAGCCCGCCATCCTCGACGGTGATCACGTGGGGATCGAAGGGCACCGCCCCCAGCGCGCGGCACTGGGCGACGAGCTCGGCCAGGGCCTCGGGTCCCTGCCAGCGCACCAGGGGCAGGGCCGTCAGCCGGGGCGCCCCCATGTGGCGCACGCCCTCCAGGTGCCAGAGCACGTCGGTGCCCCAGCGCTCGCGCACGGCCTCCAGCAGGGGCGCCTCCGGCCGGGGCAGCAGCAGCTGCAGGTAGGTCCAGCCCGGCGCCTGGGCCCGCCAGTGCAGGGTGGTGTGGTTCCAGGTGAGTTCCCCCAGGGGCAGGCCCCGCCCCCGCCCCGGCTCGGGCCGGCGGCCCTGCCAGAGGATCCGGCCACCCCGGGCCGCCAGCCAGCCGGGCAGGGGCTCCAGGCTGTCGGGGGCCGCATGCAGCAGCAGCCGGTGCTCGCCGGAACCGGCGGCGGGGCAGCCGGCGGGCCAGGGCATGGCCGCCGCCACCGGGGCCTCCAGCAGGCAGAGGGCGTTGAGCAGCAGGCCGGTGGTGGGTAGAAGCCGGGAGGCCTCCAGGGCCTCCTCCCAGCGGTCGAACCCCACCACCACCTGCTCCCAGGCCACCGCTTCGGTGGTGGCCATCCGCAGGGCGGTGATGATGCCGTTGGTGCCGTAGGCGTGGTTGAGGGGAGCACTGGCGGCGGCGTCGAGCCGCAGCAGCCGCGGCTCGGCTTCCAGCGTCACCACCTCCAACCCCAGCAGGTGGCCCGGATCGCGCAGGAAGCCCCAGCGCAGGGACCCCAGGCCACCCGATCCGCCGGCGATGAAGCCCCCGAGGGTGGCGCTGCGGTAGGTGCTGGGCGCCATCCGCAGGGCCCGGCCGTGGGCCATCAGCTGGCCATCCAGATGGGCCAGGGTGCAGCCGGACTCCGCCTCGATCACGCCGCTGTCCGGGTCCACCGATCGCAGCCGGTTGAGGCCCCCCATGTCGAGCACCAGGCCCCCGGCCAGGGGCACGCACTGGCCGTAGTTGCCGGTGCCGGCGCCCCGCACGGTCAGCGGCACCCGGTGGCGGGCACAGGCTCCGGCCACCGCCATCACCTGCTCCACGCGCTCCACCTTCACCGCCAGCTGGGCACGGAGGCCCTTGAGCAGCGGCTCCAGCACGGGGGAATAGTCGTGGAAGTCGGCCGAGAGCCGCCCCAGCTCCGCAGGGGCGAGGATCGGCGTCAGGCCCAGCGGGCTGGCAGCCAGCTCGGCCGCCAGGGCCCGGATCCGTTCCGGATCGGCCAGGGCGGGGAGCGGTCCCGGGAAAGGGGCGTCAGGCATGGCAGGCAGCCAGGGGGGGGGAGGGTTCCTCGCAGGGGGGCGGGTCCAGCCAGCGGCCGGCCCGCAGCACCCGCCGCCGGGGGGGGCGGGCCAGCAGCTCGGTCCAGGAGGTGGCCCCCAGCACGAGGAGATCGGCCGGGGCGCCCTCCCGCAGAACCCCGTCCCACTCCAGGCCCAGCAGGTGGGCCGCAGCCGTGCTGAAAGGGCTGAGCCCGAGGCGGCGCCAGGGCATCAGGTGGCTGGCGGCCAGGCTAAAACGCAGCAGGGCGATGGGATCGAAATCCCCCCCCGGAAACCAGGGGTCCTGGACATTGTCGGCCCCCACGGCCACGGTCACCCCGGCCTCCTGAAGCTGGCGGACCGGGGCCTGGGGCCGCAGGGACGGGGTGCGGCGGTGGTGCTTGCCCAGCAGCCAGAGATTGGTGGTGGGCAGGGCCACCACCCCCACCGCCGCGTCCGCCATCGCCTCCGCCAGGCGGCGGCAGGGGCGGTCGGCCAGCAGGCCCATGCTGCTGGCGTGGCTGCAGGTGAGGGGCACGTTGATGCGGTGCCGCAGCAGCAGCTCGCTCACCAGGGCCACGCCGCGGCCATGCTCCTCAGCGCTCTCGTCGACGTGCAGATCCACCCCGCAGCCGAGGCGCTCCGCCAGCCGCAGCAGGGCCAGCAGGCCGGCGCGGTCGGCCGGGGTGGAGCGGAAGGGGGCGCCGAGCACCCCCCCCAGAAGGCCGCCGCGGGCGGCGACCCAGGCGGCGAACGCCTCCCCTTCGGCCGTGCGCCAATGGCCCACCGGCACCAGCGCCACCAGTTGCAGCTCCACCCGGCCGCGCCAGTGGTCGCGCAGTTCCAGCAGCACCTCCCAGCTGGGGGTGGCCCAGGGGCCGAGGCTGTCGATGTGGCTGCGGATCGCCCGCAGGCCGTAGCGCCAGGCACGCTCCAGGGCCCGCTCCCCCCGCCGGCGCACCGCCTCCGCCTGGCGGTCGGCCGCCTCCCGGCCGTTCGCCGCCATGGCGCCCGCCATGGTGCCCTCGGGATTGGGGAACGCCTCGCCGCTGAAAGCCTTGTCGAGGTGCGCGTGGGGCTCCACCAACGGCGTGAGCGCCAGGGGCGCAGGCGCGCCGCCCTCCCCATCGCCGCCGCAGCCAGGGGCCAGCCCGTGGATGGCCCGGATCCGTCCGTCGCCATGCTCCAGCCGCACCGTCACCAGCCCCTGGTCATCCGCGGCCGGCAGGGGGGCAAAGGGGTCGAGCAGGAGCCTGGGGATCCGCATCGGTGGCAAGTGGCCGGGCGGAAGGGGCCGATGGCCGGGCGGAGGGGCCGCCCCGCTCACGGCATCGGGCTCCCCGGCGCGCTCTCGCCGGCGCTGAGCAGCACGAAATGGCCGGCCACCCCCAGGGTGACGGCGTCGTAACGGGGAATGCTCCAGTTGGGCAGCACCTTCTCGCCGCCCAGGCGGGTGCCGTAGATGCTCAGCAGGCCGAAGTTGTAGCGGCGTGAGTTCTCCCGGGCCAGGCGACCCAGCACCTTGCGCTGGGATCGCACCAGCTCCGGACAGTTCTGGATCAGCAACCGGGCCAGCAGCGGCAGCCCATCGTTGCGGCACAGCTCCTCGCTGGCCAGTTCGGTGAGCTTCTCGGCGGCGAATTCCTCGAAGGCCGCCGGGCCGGGATTGGTGACGGCAAGGCCGATCAGCCCCCCCGCGGCGGCGGTGAGGCCCAGGAGGCCGGAGACGGTGCGGGTGGCGGTGGTCGGCGGTGGCAAGAGGTGGGGGCCGGCAGGCTCGCTTGATACATTGGCAAAGACCGCGGCGGGCGTCGCCAAGTGGTTAAGGCAGTGGCTTGTGGCGCCACCATTCGGGGGTTCGAGTCCCCTCGCTCGCCCTTCAGGCCCGGCGCTTCGGCGTCGGGCTTCTTTCTTGGCTGAGCAGCAGCTCCAGCAGGGCCTCTCCGCCCTGCCGCACCGGATCGAGGCAGGGCAGACCCGTCTCGCTGGCCGTGGCGGCCAGCGCCGCCGCCGCCGAGGCCGCGTCGAGGTGGGCGGTGTTCAGGGCGATGGCCACCACCTTGGGGGGCGGAGCGGATCCCGCCGGCCGGCCGAGGGCCGCCAGCGCCTCGACGGCGGCGATCACCTGGGGCAGGGGGGGGAGGGGGCAATCCGCCAGCCGCTGGATCGTGCGCTGACCGGCGCGGTGCACCAGCAGCAGATCGGTGGGCTGGCTGCCGCGGATCAGGGGCAGGGTGGCGCTCGAGCCCGGGTGGCAGAGGGAGCCCTGCCCCTCGACCAGCACCAGGGTGTCCGGGCCGGCGTCCGCAGCGGCGGCCAGCACCGCGGCCTCCACGGCGCCGGCCGCGTAATCGATGCGCACGGCATCGAGGGCCACCCCCCCGCCGCTGATCAGGATGCCGGCCTGGCCGGTGCCGACGAAGCGGGCATCGCCGCCACGGCGCCGGGCGGCGGCCAGCAGCTCCAGGCAGGCGCTCATCTTGCCCACCGACATGTCGGTGCCCACCGCCAGCAGCCGGCGGCCCGGCAGCGCCGCGGCACGGCCGCCGCCAACGCTCAGGCCGGGGGGCTCCCGGCGCAGATCCCAGATCCAGCGCCCCGGCCGCACCAGGGCCGCCAGCGACGGATCGTCGGCCAGGCGGCTGTGCAGACCGCTGGCCAGCGACAGCCCCGCCTCCAGGGCGGCCGCCACGTCGGGGCCCATGGCCGGCGGCAGCCGGCCGCCGGAGGGGGCCAGCCCCACCACCGCCACCTCCGGAGCGAAGGGGAGGGCCTCCGCCAGGGACCCCACCACCGGCACGGCCCGCCCGATGCCGGTGACCGCCCGCAGGTCGGCCCCGGGGTGGTCCGGATCCACCACCGCCACGATCGGGCCCTGGCGGTAGCGCAGCATCGCCAGGCCCGTCTTGCCGCTGAGGTTGTCCAGGCCCCCGTGCTGCAGCAGCACGATCGGGACGTCAGAGCCGAGCATGGAGCACCCCCAGGCCGGGGGCCGTGCCCGGCCGCAGCCGGTCCCCCTCCAGGGCGGGGCCGCTGAAGGGGTCGTCCACCAGGTTCAGGTGGCTGTCGAGGTCCGGCCAGCGCACCAGGGGCAGCAGCTGGGCGGCGGCCCCGTTGAGCAGGGCGCTGTCGGAGTAGCAGCCGAGCATCACCCCGAGGCCCAGGCGCCCCGCGGCCCTGGCCATCAGCAGGGCCTCCGCCAGCCCGCCGCTCTTGAGCAGCTTGATGTTCACTCCATCGACGTAGGGGGCGAGCCGCACCAGGTCGGCCAGGTTCCAGCAGCTCTCGTCGGCCACCAGGGCGATGGGGCAGTCGAGCTCCAGGGCGGCAAAGGCAGCGCAATCGGCCTCCGGATCCTCGAGGGGGGCCAGGGGCTGTTCGACCAGCGCCACGCCCTGGGCGTCGAGCCAGCCCAGCATCGGCCGGGCCTGCTCCAGGCTCCAGCCGCCGTTGGCATCCACCTGCAGCTCGCCGGTCAACCCATGGCTCTGGTGGCGCCGCTCCAGGGCCTGGGCCACCGCCTGCACCAGGGCCCGGTCGTGGTCGAGGCCCTCCGGACTGCCGAGCTTGAGCTTGATGCGGCTGGCGGGCAGCTGCTGCCACCAGCGCTCCAGCCGCTCCAGCACCGCCGCCTCGCTGCCCAGCCCCAGGGTCACGCTGGTGGGGACGATGGCGCCGTCATCGAGGCCCCAGAGCCGCCACAGGGGCTGGCCCAGCCGCTGCCCCCACCAGTCGTGCAGGGCCAGATCGACGGCGCAGCGGGCCGGGGGCGACAGCGTCTCCAGCAGCGGGTCGAGGGCCTGGAACGGCTCCGGGTCGACGCTCTCGAGGGCCGGCAGGACGGCCTCCAGCTCGGCGGCCAGGTCGTCGGTGCGGTAAGCCCTGTGGCCGGTGTCGAAGCCGCCGGTCTCGCCGCGGCCGGTGATGCCGTCGTGCTCGAGTTCCAGCAGCAGGTGCTCGACGGCGGCGGTGGTGCCGCGGCTGATGGCCAGGGGCACCGCCTTGGTGAGGGGAAAGCGGCTCAGGCGGCAGCGCATGCCAGAAAGGGGCCGGGAGGTTCACGCTGCCACAGCCGCCGCGCTGACGCCGGCAGGGCGATAGCGGAAACTGGATCCCATGACAGCCACCGTTTCCGGCCCGCAGGCCGAGCAGGCGCCGTCGGCACGGCGCGGCAGCTACTGGATCACCACCTTCGGCTGCCAGATGAACAAGGCGGATTCCGAGCGCATGGCCGGCATCCTCGAAGCCATGGGCTACAGCCCCGGCAGCGACGAGCACAGCGCCGATCTGGTGCTCTACAACACCTGCACGATCCGGGACAACGCCGAGCAGAAGGTCTACAGCTACCTGGGGCGGCAGGCCCAGCGCAAACGGGCCAACCCCGGCCTCACCCTGGTGGTGGCCGGCTGCGTGGCCCAGCAGGAGGGGGAGTCCCTGCTGCGGCGGGTGCCGGAGCTGGACCTGGTGATGGGTCCCCAGCACGCCAACCGGCTCGAGGCCCTGCTCACCCGGGTGGAGAGCGGCCAGCAGGTGGTGGCCACCGACGAGCACCACATCCTCGAGGACATCACCACCGCGCGGCGGGACAGCGCCGTTTGCGCCTGGGTGAACGTCATCTACGGCTGCAACGAGCACTGCACCTACTGCGTGGTGCCCTCCGTGCGCGGCCGGGAGCAGTCCCGCCTGCCCGAGGCAATCCGCCTGGAGATGGAGGGACTGGCGGCCCAGGGCTACCGGGAGGTCACCCTGCTGGGCCAGAACATCGACGCCTACGGCCGCGACCTGCCCGGCATCACCGCCGAGGGCCGGCGGGCCCACACCCTCACCGACCTGCTGCGGGCGGTGCACGACGTACGGGGCCTCGAGCGCATCCGCTTCGCCACCAGCCACCCCCGGTACTTCACCGACCGGCTGATCGACGCCTGCGCCGACCTGCCCAAGGTGTGCGAGCACTTCCACATCCCCTTCCAGAGCGGTGACGACGACGTGCTGCGGGCCATGGCCCGGGGCTACACCGTGGAGCGCTACCGGCGGATCATCGAGCGCATCCGCCAGCGCCTCCCCGACGCGGCCATCAGCGCCGACGTGATCGTGGCCTTCCCCGGCGAAACCGACGCCCAGTTCCGCCGCACCCTGGCGCTGATCGAATCGATCGGCTTCGACCAGGTCAACACCGCCGCCTACTCGCCGCGGCCCGGCACCCCGGCGGCCGACTGGCCCGACCAGCTGCCGGAGGCGGTGAAGGTGGAACGGCTCCAGGAGCTCAACGCCCTGGTGGAGAGGGTGGCCGCGGAGCGCAGCGCCCGCTACCTGGGGCGGCGGGAACAGGTGCTGGCCGAGGGGGTCAACCCCCGCGATCCGGTTCAGCTGATGGGCCGCACCCGCACCAACCGCCTCACCTTCTTCGCCGCCGACCCCGGCGATGGCCGCCCCTTCGCCCCCGGGGACCTGGTCGACGTGGAGATCGAGACGGTGCGGCCGTTCAGCCTCAGCGGCCGGCCCCTGGGCCGGAGCGGCATTCGCTGATACGTTTGGCCCTCTTTCCTGCGCCGATGGCCCCCACCCCCACCCGCGTCGGCCTGGTGTTCGGGGGAGCCTCCGGCGAACACGCCGTCTCGATCCGCTCGGCCCAGACCGTGCTGCGGGGACTGCGCAGCGGGGCCAATGCCGAGCGCTACCGGGTCAGCAGCTTCTACATCGATCGCGGCGGCCGCTGGTGGCCCGACGCCGTGGCCACGGCGGTGCTCGAGCGGGGCGTGCCGGCCGAACCCGGCGATCTGCCCGGACCGGCGGAGCCGGGGGGCTTCCGGGGCTTTCCCGACGGCGCCCTGGAGATCGCGGTGTGGTTCCCGGTGCTCCATGGCCCCAACGGGGAGGACGGCACGATCCAGGGACTGTTCACCCTGATGGGGGTGCCCTACGTGGGCTCCGGGGTGCTGGGATCGGCGCTGGGCATGGACAAGCAGGCCATGAAGGCCGCCTTCGCCGCCGCCGGCCTGCCCCAGGTGCCCTACGCCTGCGTCGCGGCCCATGAGCTGGCCGGCGCTCCGGAGGCCCTGCTGGATCGGCTGGAGAGCCAGCTCGGGTATCCCTGCTTCGTCAAGCCGGCCAACATGGGCTCCTCGGTGGGCATCAGCAAGGCCAGCGACAGGGCCGGTCTGCTCCAGGGCCTGGAGCTGGCGGCGGGCCTGGACCGACGCCTGGTGGTGGAGCAGGGCGTCAAGGCCCGGGAGCTCGAGTGCGCCGTGCTGCGGCGCCACGGGGGCCCGGGCGACGGCTTCAGCGCCTCGGTACTGGGGGAGATCCGCTTCGACGCCGACTGGTACGACTACGAGACCAAGTACAGCGAAGGCCACAGCCACACCGTCATCCCCGCGCCCGTGAGCGAGGCCGTGAGCGAGCAGGCCCGGGCGATGGCGCTGGCCGCCTGCCGGGCGGTGGACGCCGGGGGGCTGGCCCGGGTCGACTTCTTCTACGACGAGGCCACAGGCAGCCTCTGGCTGAACGAGATCAACACCCTGCCGGGCTTCACCAGCCAGAGCATGTACCCCATGCTCTGGGAGGCCAGTGGATGTCCGCTCCCCGACCTGGTGCACCAATTGGTGCTGGGCGCGGGAGGATCGGTGCTCCCGATGAACATGGAAGGAACGGCGCCGTGATCCATGGCCTGCTGTGGCTGCCCCTGCTGGCGGCCTTCGTGCTCCTGGTGGCCCTCGGCTGGGTCGAGCGGCGGCGCCAGCAGCAGTTCAGCGACTGGGCGACCGGCGCCGAACTGGCCAAGCTGGACGGCTGCGGGGCCGCCCGGCTCGTCAATGGGGAGCTGACCTGGAGCAAGTTCGTGGCCGGCAGCTTCCAGCCGGTGGGAGGCTTCACCATCAAGCAGCTGGAAATGGTCGAGCTGCTCTCCCTCAGCTCCGGGGAGGCCCCCCTGACCGAGGAGAGCGAGGGGGCCTGCCGTCTGCGGCTGGTGGGAGGCGGCCAGCAGGCGGAGCTGCCCTTCGCCGATGCCCGCCGGGCCCGCACCTGGATGGATGAACTCATGGCCCGCTCCCGCTGCGAGCTGTGAAGCGGGTCCCCTCGTCGCAGGGAGCGCCGCCGTCGCCGGGAGCGCCGTTGCCGCCAGGTGTCCTGCGCCGCAAGGAACTGCGCCGTCAACGCCGCAGCGAGCGGCTGCGCCAGCTGTGGCGGATCCTGGTCTTCAGCGGCATGTCCGTCGGCCTGGGCTACCTGCTGCTGCGGCAGGGCTGGACCCTGCGGGAACCGAACCAGGTGGAGGTGCTCGGCAGCGCCGTGGTCAGCCGCGACCAGGTGATCGCGGCGGCGGGTCTGCGCTTCCCCCAGCCCCTGATGGCCCTGCAGCCCAGACTGGTGGCCAGCGACCTGATGGGGGCCCTGCCGGTGGAGCAGGTGAAGGTGAGCCGGCTGATGCTGCCGCCGCGGCTGCGGGTGGAGCTGAAGGACCGGGAGGCGGTGGCCCGGGCGGAGCGGCGCACCGACCGCGGCCCGGAGATGGGCTTCGTCGACGGCCTCGGCAACTGGATCAGCATCCGCCAGCACATGGGCATCCGCAGCCAGGGCGACCTGTCCCTGCTGGTCGTCGGCTGGAACGGCCGCCACCGCACGGCCCTGGCCCAAGTGCTGAAGGAGCGGGACGCGCTGGGCCCCGGCCTGCGGGAGATCCGCTTCGAGCCGGACGGCAGTCTCTGGCTCAGCACCACCCAGCTCGGCCGGGTGCGCCTCGGCCCCCCGGACGCCCGGCTGCCCCGGCGGCTGGAGGTGGTCGCCCACCTCAGCCGCACCCTGCCGGCCACCATGAAGGGGGCCCCGCCCCAGCTGATCGATCTGACCGATCCGGAGCAGCCGGAGCTGAGCGTGGGCACCAGGGGGGGCAGCGGTCCCCCAGCCAGCCCCTCGCCGCCGCCTCGCCCCGGGCCCGCCGCCGCGGCTCCCGGTCCCGCCGCTCCCGCCGGCACCCAGTGAGGCCTGCGGTGAGCCCTGCTGTGTGGGCTGGGGGGGCCCGGCGACCAGCCAGACAATCCTCACAGGCCGTTGCGCCCTGCTGAGATTCGGTCCAATGTGATCTATCGGCAACTTCAGCTGAGCTGGCCACCGACATAATGCAGCCGCAGATCAACGGCCACACTCCCCCTCCCGCGATGTCGCGCGATCAGGACCGCCCATACCACGTCGATCTTTCGTCCCCGCAGGAGCCCCACGCGATGAGCCAGATCTCGCCCAGCAGCAACGGGATCGTCCCGAGCCAGTCGGCCCGGATCGAGGTCATCGGCGTGGGGGGAGGCGGCAGCAACGCGGTCAACCGGATGATCGCCACCGACCTCAACGGGGTGGGCTACCGGGTGCTCAACACCGACGCCCAGGCCCTGCTGCAGTCGGCCGCGGGCCAGCGCATCCAGCTGGGCCAGAAGCTCACCCGGGGCCTGGGGGCCGGCGGCAACCCGGTGATCGGCCAGAAGGCGGCAGAGGAATCCCGGGCCGACCTGCAGCAGTCCCTGGAAGGCGCCGACCTCGTCTTCATCGCCGCCGGCATGGGCGGCGGCACCGGCACCGGCGCGGCGCCGATCGTGGCCGAGGTGGCCAAGGAGTGCGGCGCCCTCACCGTGGGCATCGTCACCAAGCCCTTCGGCTTCGAGGGCCGCAAGCGGCTGCGCCAGGCGGAGGAGGGCATTGCCCGCCTGGCCGAGCATGTCGACACCCTGATCATCATTCCCAACGACCGCCTGCGGGACGCCATCGCCGGCGCGCCGCTCCAGGAGGCCTTCCGCGCCGCCGACGATGTGTTGCGGATGGGCGTCAAGGGCATCACCGACATCATCACCAGGCCGGGCCTGGTCAACGTCGACTTCGCCGACATCCGCTCGGTGATGGCCGACGCCGGCACCGCCCTGCTGGGTATCGGCGTGGGCTCCGGCCGCTCACGGGCCATTGAGGCGGCCCAGGCCGCCATGAGCAGCCCGCTGCTGGAGTCGGCCCGCATCGACGGAGCCAACGGCTGCGTCATCAACATCAGCGGCGGCAAGGACATGACCCTGGAGGACATGACCACCGCCTCGGAAGTGATCTACGACGTGGTCGATCCCGACGCCAACATCATCGTGGGCGCGGTAGTGGACGAATCCCTGGAGGGGGAGATCCACGTCACGGTGATCGCCACTGGGTTCCAGAGCGGCGGCCACTACCGGCCGGAGCGCCCCGCCGCCAGCTTCGCCGACACCCTCACCCACACGCCCGAGGAGCGGGGGGCCATGATCCCGCCCTTCCTGATCAACCGCCAGAACCGGGTCGACTGAGCCGGGGCCTCATCCGGAGGTTGATCCGTGGGCTGTCGCTACGGGCCGTGATCGCGGCCGGTCACCACGGCCCTTCACGGCAATTGGAAGAGGGTGACCCGGAGTCCACGCCTGCCCTGAGCATCCCGTGTGGCTGCTCCCTTCCGGTCCTGACCAGATTTGGGCGTCAGAGCCGCGTGGGTCCGAGTCGGGTCGATGCTAGCAATGCCCCCTGCGACCCCCCGTGCCGTGCCCCTGCGACCCGCTGATCTGACACGGCGCAAGCAGGCGGGCCTGCCGATCACCGTGCTCACCGCCTGGGACGCCCTCTCCGCCGCCGTGGTGGCCGGCGCCGGGGTGGACGCGGTGCTGGTGGGCGACTCCCTGGCGATGGTGGTGCTCGGCCACGCCACCACCCTGCCGGTGACCCTCGAGGAGATGCTCCACCACTGCCGCGCCGCCGGCCGGGGCCTGGCGGCGGCGGCCCCGCAGGATCCACCGCTGCTGATCTGCGACCTGCCCTTCCTCAGCTACCAGTGCGGCGCCGATGCGGCCGTGGCGGCGGCGGGCCGGGTGCTGAAGGAGACCCCCGCCGTGGCGGTCAAGCTGGAGGGCGCCGAACCCGAGACCCTGGCCGTGATCGACCGGATGGTGCGCAGCGGGATTCCGGTGATGGGCCACCTGGGGCTGACCCCCCAGTCGGTGCATCAGCTGGGCTACCGCCGCCAGGCCGGCGATCCGATCAGCCAGGAGCGGCTGCGGCGGCGGGCCGGGGCCCTGCAGGACGCCGGCTGCTTCGCCCTGGTGCTCGAGCATGTGCCGGCGGAGCTGGCCGCGGAGCTGAGCGCCGCCCTGGCGATTCCGGTGATCGGCATCGGCGCCGGTGACGGCTGCGACGGCCAGGTGCGGGTGACGGCCGACCTGCTGGGGCTCACGACCCGCCAGCCCCCCTTCAGCCCGCCGCTGATGCAGGGCCGGGCGCTGGCGGTGGAGGTCCTGGGCCGCTGGGTCAGGGAGCAGGGGCCGGGTGCGCCTGGGGCGAGGGCCGTTCCAGCTCCTGCCACCAGGCCAGCATCTCCCGCAGCACCCCATTGCTGAGGGCCAGCCCCTCCGGGTCCGCCAGGCGCCAGCGGGGCCCCTCGACGCGCAGCAGGCCGCGCCGCTCGTAGTCCCCGAGCCGCCGCCGCAGCCCGTCGAGCAGCGCGGGGGCCAGGCGCTCCTGGCGGGCGAGGCGCTCCAGATTCACCCCCTCCCGGCAGCGCAGGCCCACCATCAGGCGCTCGTCGAAGGGCATGCCCTCCCCGTCCTCAGCCGGCGCCTCCACCCGGGCCGCCAGCATCTCCGCGTAGCCGGCACGGGTGCGGGGGTGGGCCCGCCGGCGGCCGCGGGGGGCGCCGGTGGCGCCCATGCCGAACCCCCACCAGCCGGCACCGCTCCAGTAGACGCGGTTGTGGCGCGACGCGTGACCGGGCAGGGCGTAGTTGGACACCTCGTAGTGGCCATAGCCGGCGGCGGTGAGCCGGCCCCAGGTCAGGTCCATCAGGTCGGCGGCCAGATCCTCCGGCGGCAGGGCGAGCTCCCCGAGGGCCAGGCGACGCTCGAAGACGGTGCCGGGCTCGATGCTGAGGTCGTACACCGACAGATGGGGGGGCTCCTGGGCGATGGCCTCGGCCAGCTGGCCGTCCCAGTGGGCCAGGCCCTGGCGGGGCAGCCCCTGGATCAGATCCAGGCTCCAGCTGGCCAGCTCCCCCCGGCGCCGGGCCCGGCGCAGCCAGGCGGCCGCCTCCCGCAGGTCCTCCCCCCGGTGGCGCCGGCCCAGCTCCGCCAGCACCCGATCGTCGAAGCTCTGGCCCCCCAGGCTGACCCGGTTGATGCCCGCGGCCAGGTAGTCCGCCAGGCGGGCCTCATCGAAGCTGGCCGGATCCAGCTCCAGGCTCAGCTCCGCCCCCGGGGCCAGTCCGTAGCGACGCTCGAGGGCCTCCAGGATGCCGGCCACCTGGGCGCCGGTGAGCATCGAGGGGGTGCCGCCGCCGAGGTAGACGGTCGCCAGCGGCGGGCCGGCCGGGGAGCTGGCGATCTCCCGGTACAGCAGGGGGAGGTAGGCGGCGATGGAGCCGGAGGAGGCCCCATCGGCCCGGTCCCCCAGGGGCACCACCGGGAAATCGCAGTAGAAACAGCGCCGGTGGCAGAAGGGAATGTGGACGTAGGCGGATCGGGGATCCATCACGGGCGGTAATCCCTGGGACCCAAACGGCGGAAGATCGGCCAAGCTTCTTCCAAACCTGCCGGGCGGCCGAGGCGTCGGGACTTCGAAGCATGGTGGACACCCTCATCTTGCTGCTGTTCCTGATCTCAGGGGCAGCCACCGGCTGGCTCGGGGTTGACCTGCTGCCGGAACAGCTGCTGCTGCAGGTGACCAACCAGGAGGGTCTGCGCACCGTGATGGGGGGCTTCGGCGCCTTCTTCGGGCTGATCGCCGGCATCTTCTTCCAGCAGCTGCGGCGGCGCCTGATGGCCCAGGTGCGCAGCATGCCCACCGACCTGCTGATCAGCCGGGCGGTGGGCCTGATCCTCGGCCTGCTGGTGGCCAACCTGCTGCTGGCGCCGATCCTGCTGCTGCCCCTGCCCTGGGAAGTGGTGCTGGTGAAGCCGCTGGCGGCGGTCCTCAGCAACGTCTTCTTCGGGGTGCTGGGCTACAACCTGGCGGAAGTGCACGGACGCACCCTGCTGCGTCTGTTCAACCCGGCCAGCACCGAGGCCCTGCTGGTGGCCGATGGCGTGCTGCTGCCCGCGACCGCCAAGATCCTCGACACCAGCGTGATCATCGACGGCCGCATCCGCGGTCTGCTGGCCTCCGGGCTGCTGGAGGGCCAGGTGATCGTCGCTCAGGCCGTGATCGACGAGCTCCAGGCCCTGGCCGACTCCTCCAACGGCGAGAAGCGCGCCAAGGGACGGCGGGGCCTGAAGCTGCTCACCGAACTGCGGGAGAACTACGGCCGCCGGCTGGTGGTCAACAGCACCCGCTACAGCGGCAACGGCGCCGACGACAAGCTGCTCAAGCTCACCGCCGACACCGGCGGCACCCTGCTCACCGCCGACTTCAACCTGGCCCAGGTGGCCCAGGTCCAGGAGCTGAAGGTGCTCAACCTCAGCGAACTGGTCATCGCCCTGCGACCCGAGGTGCAGCCGGGGGATGGCCTGCAGCTCAAGATCGTGCGCGAAGGCAAGGAGGCCGACCAGGGCGTCGGCTACCTGGAGGACGGCACCATGGTGGTGGTCGAGGATGCCCGGCGCCGCATCGGCGAACGGCTGCCCGTCACCGTCACCGGCGCCCTCCAGACCCCCACCGGCCGCATGGTCTTCGCCCGCTGCGACCGCAGCGGCGAGCGGCCCGGCGACCGGCCCGGCGAGCGGGGCAACGGCCGGGGCCTCGACAAGCAGGGCGGAAAACCCGTCGCCCTGCAGGAGCACCAGCCTCCTGGCCCCGGCTAGGCTCCTGCCTCACGACTGCTTGTGAGCGCGGATGACGGTGTCGGCCCCCTATTACGGCGATTCCGCGGTGATGCGCACACCGCCGCCGGATCTGCCGTCCCTGCTGCTCAAGGAGCGGATCGTCTATCTGGGGCTGCCCCTCTTCTCCGACGACGACGCCAAGCGTCAGATGGGCATCGACGTCACCGAGCTGATCATCGCCCAGCTGCTCTACCTGGAGTTCGACAACCCGGAGAAGCCGATCTTCTTCTACATCAACTCCACCGGCACCAGCTGGTACTCGGGCGATGCGATCGGCTTCGAGACCGAAGCCTTCGCCATCTGCGACACCCTGCGCTATGTCAAGCCGCCGGTGCACACCATCTGCATCGGCCAGGCCATGGGCACCGCCGCCATGATCCTCTCGGCCGGCACCAAGGGCCAGCGGGCCGCCCTGCCCCACGCCTCGATCGTGCTCCACCAGCCCCGCTCCGGCGCCCGCGGCCAGGCCAGCGACATCCAGATCCGGGCGAAGGAAGTGCTGCACAACAAGCACAGCATGCTGGAGATCCTCTCCGAGAACACGGGCAAGAGCATCGACGAGCTCTCCCGCGACTCCGACCGGATGACCTACCTCACGGCGGAAGAGGCCAAGGCCTACGGCCTGATCGACCGGGTGCTCACCAGCCGCAAGGACCTGCCGACGGCCGCCCCAGTGGCGTGACGCACCAGCTGGGCTGATCCCCCGGAGGGCTCTCCCCGACCCTCGCCAACACCCGGCCCCAGGCCGCCCCTGTCCACCACCTCCTCTCTCCGGCTCCGAACGGGAGCCTTCCAGCCATGCCCATCGGCACCCCCAGCGTTCCCTACCGCCTCCCCGGCAGCCAGTACGAGCGCTGGGTCGACATCTACACCCGCCTCGGGGTGGAGCGCATCCTGTTCCTGGGCCAGGAGGTCACTGACGGGATCGCCAACAGCCTGGTGGCCCAGATGCTGTACCTCGACTCCGATGACAGCTCCAAGCCGATCTACCTGTACATCAACTCGCCGGGCGGGTCGGTGACCGCCGGCCTGGCGATCTACGACACCATGCAGTACGTCAAATCCGACGTGGTGACGATCTGCGTCGGTCTGGCGGCCTCCATGGGCGCCTTCCTGCTGGCGGCCGGCACCAAGGGCAAGCGGCTGGCCCTGCCCCACAGCCGGATCATGATCCACCAGCCCCTGGGCGGCACCAGCCAGCGCCAGGCCAGCGACATCGAGATCGAGGCCCGGGAGATCCTGCGCATCAAGGACATGCTCAACCAGTCCCTGGCCGGGATGTGCGGCCAGTCCCTGGAGAAGGTCACCAAGGACACCGACCGCGACTACTTCCTCAGCGCCGCCGAGGCCAAGGAGTACGGCCTGATCGACCGGGTGATCGCCCACCCCTCGGAGGCCTCCGGCGGCTGAGGCCCGTGCGGGCGCACACCTAAAGTCTGCGTTTGCCCTGCCCGCCGCCCGGAATGGCCCAGCTCTTCTACGACTCCGACGCCGACCTCAGCCTGCTGAACGGCAAGACGGTGGCCATCATCGGCTACGGCTCCCAGGGCCATGCCCACGCCCTGAACCTCAAGGACAGCGGTGTCAACGTGGTGGTGGGCCTTTACGACGGCAGCCGCTCGGCCGCCAAGGCCCGGGCCGACGGCCTGGAAGTTCTGAGCGTGGCTGACGCCTGCGCCAAGGCCGACTGGATCATGGTGCTGCTGCCCGATGAGGCCCAGAAGGCCGTCTACGCCACCGAAATCGCTCCCCACCTCAGCGCCGGCAAGGTGCTGAGCTTCGCCCACGGCTTCAACATCCGCTTCGGGCTGATCCAGCCCCCCGCCGATGTGGACGTGGTGATGATCGCGCCCAAGGGCCCCGGCCACACCGTGCGCTGGGAGTATCAGAACGGCCAGGGCGTGCCCGCCCTGTTCGCCATCCAGCAGGACGCCTCCGGCCATGCCCGCGAGCTGGCGATGGCCTACGCCAAGGGCATCGGCGGCACCCGCGCCGGCATCCTCGAAACCAATTTCAAGGAGGAGACCGAAACCGACCTCTTCGGTGAGCAGGCCGTCCTCTGCGGCGGTCTGAGTGAACTGGTGAAGGCCGGTTTCGAGACCCTGGTGGAAGCGGGCTACCAGCCCGAGCTGGCCTACTTCGAGTGCCTGCACGAGGTGAAGCTGATCGTCGACCTGATGGTCAAGGGCGGCCTCACCGCCATGCGCGACTCGATCTCCAACACCGCCGAGTACGGCGACTACGTCAGCGGGCCCCGGCTGATCACCGCCGACACCAAGGCGGAGATGCGGCGCATCCTGGCCGACATCCAGGACGGCACCTTCGCCCGCAACTTCGTGGCCGAGTGCGAGGCGGGCAAGCCCGAGATGGCCAAGGCCCGCGAGCGCGATGCCGCCCATCCCATCGAGCAGGTGGGCAAGGGTCTGCGCTCCATGTTCAGCTGGCTCAAGGCCGCCTGATCCCCAGCCCATGCAGCGGCGCCTGCTGACGATCGCCTGGGGCAGCAGCCAGGCCAGCGGCACCCTGGCCATCGGCGCCACCGCCTGGCTGCTCAGCGGCCTCACCCCGTCGCCGCTGGTGAACGGGGTGCTGCCGGCCCTGGCCACCCTGCCGCTGCTGCTGCCCCTGCCCCAGCGGATCCGGCTCGGCTCCCTGCTCCAGGTGCTCAGCCTGCTGCTGCTGCTGGCGGTGGCGGCGGGCCTGCTGGGCCGCTCCGTGATCGCCCCCCTGATGGGCATCGCCCTGCTGGCCGTGGGTCTGCGTCTGGCCCAGGACCCGCTGCAGCGCCAGCTCCATGGCCGCTGGGGGGTGCCGATCGGCGAGCTGCGGGCCGGCGCCGAAGCGGGCCGCCTGGCGGGCAACCTGCTCACGGCCGTGCTGTTTCCCGTCGGCAAGGCCCTGCTCCAGTTCAGCAGCGCCCTGGTGCTGCTGCTGCCCCTGGCGCCACTGGTCGGGGCCCTGCGGGCCGGCGGCCACCACCCGGAGGAGCACCGCGAGAGTGATGCGGCAGCAGCGTTGACGGCGGCGACCGCTGCAGCGACCACCGCAGCGGCGGAGCCGGCCCCCTGGCGCCTGGAACCGGGCGGGGTGCTGCAGGGACTGCTGCTCGGCGGCCTGTTCGCCCTGCTGCCCCTGTGGGTGCGCGAGCAAGCGGCGGGCAGCTGCTTCGATTTCGGCCTGCTGCTGACGGCTTACGGCCTGGGCCGGACCGGCGCCGAAGCCTGGGGACTGCGGCTGCCGCCCCGCCTTCCCTACCTGCTGATGGCCGCCGTGCTGGTGGCAACCCAGTTCGTGGGCGGCTGGGGGTCCGTGCTGCTGTTCGTGCCCTTCGGCCTGCTGGCCGCCGTGGCCGATGCGCGCCTGGCCCACGGCGTCGATCCGGCCGGCGACCTGCAGCAGAACTGGAGCCTCCTGGAGCGCTCCTCGGCCCTGGGGGGCCTGGCCGGCAGTCTCGGGATGGGGCTGATCGCCCAGCTGATCGGCCTGGGCGGCAGCCTGCCGATTCAGCTGGCGGCCTTCCTGGGGGCGGGTGTGCTGCTGCCCCTGCTGCAGCGTCGCCGGCATTGAGCCCGGCCCTGCCGGCCCTGCTTGTGCTGCTCGCCTGCGGGCTCGACCGGCTGCTGGGGGACCCCCTCTGGTCGCCGCACCCCGTCCAGGCGATGGGCTGGGCCATCACCGGCCTGCGCCGGGCCGTGGAGGCCTGGGCCGGCGACGCCCCCCGGCGCTTGCGGCTGGGCGGTCTGCTGCTCACCCTGCTGGTGGTCGGCGCCAGCGGCCTGGCGGGCTGGGGCCTCGAGGTCCTGGCCCGGCGGGTACCCCCGGTGGGGGTGCCCCTGCTGGTGCTGGGCCTGGCCAGCGCCCTGGCGGGCGGCAGCCTGGGGCGGGCCGTGCGGGCCGTGCTGGTGGCCCTGCCCGACCTGCCCCTGGCCCGCTCGCGCCTCGCCCGGATCGTGGGCCGCCAGGTGAGCCACCTGCCGGAAGCGGAGATCCTGCGGGCCGCCGCCGAGACCGCCGCCGAAAACGCCGTCGACGGGCTGTTCGCCCCGCTGTTCTGGATGCTGGCCGGGGCGGCCCTGCTGCAGCTGGGTCCGGCCCAGCCTTCCTTCCACCTGCCGGGCCCCCTCGCCCTGGCCTGGGGTTTCAAGGCCGCCAGCACCCTGGACTCGATGCTGGGCTACCGCCACGGGCGCCTGCGCTGGCTGGGCACCGCCGGTGCCCGCCTCGACGACCTGCTCACCTGGCTCCCCGCCCGACTGGTGGCCCTGAGCCTGCCCCTGGCGGCGGGCCGGCCCGGGCAGACGCTCCCCTGGCTGCGGGCGGCCCTGCGGGATGGTGCCCCCGACCCGTCCCCCAATGCCGGTGTCTCGGAGGCGGCCTTCGCCCACGCCGCCGGCGTGCGCCTGGGTGGGGCCAACACCTACGCCGATGGGGTGCGCATCAAGCCCACCCTGGCCGCTGCAGGCGGCCCCCCCGACCGGGCCGGAGTGGAGCGGATCCTGGCCCTGGGTGATCGGCTGGAACTGCTGTGGCTGGTGCTGGCCCTGCCGGCCCTGGCCCTGGTCGGTGCCGGATGGGCGCCCGGCTGAGACGAGGGAGCCGGCCTCAGTAGGCGCCGCGGTCGCGGGGGTCGAGCATCACTCCGATCGTGCGCAGGATGATGCGCAGATCCATCAGCAGGGTGCGGCGGCGGGCGTAGCGGACATCCAGCCGGACCCGCTCGGGGTAGCTGAGGTTGTTGCGGCCGGACACCTGCCACAGGCCCGTCAGCCCGGGCCGCACAGCCAGCACCTCGTCCATCCGGTTGCCGTAGCGCTCCAGCTCGCTCTTCACGATCGGACGGGGGCCCACCACGCTCATCTCACCGCGGAGCACGTTGAGGAACTGGGGCAGTTCATCGAGGCTGGAGCGGCGCAGGAACTTGCCCAGGCGGGTGATGCGGGGGTCGTTCTTGAGCTTGAAATCGTTGCGGAACTCCTCATCCAGATCCGGGGATTCGGCGAGCAGCTTGGAGAGAAGCCGATCGGCATCGCGCCGCATGGTGCGGAACTTGATGCAGCCGAAACTGCGGTAATCGCGGCCCACCCGCTGCTGCACGTAGAACACCGGCCCGCGGGATGTGACCTTCACCAGCAGGGCCAGGGTCAGCAGCACCGGCGACCCGAGGGTGAGCACGGTGAGCGAAAAAAGGATGTCACCGGCGCGCTTGACGACACGGTCGCGCTTGGACTGAAAGGCGATCAGCTCTTCCGCGGTGAGCACCTGCGCCGGAGCCGTCACAAGCTGGTGAGAGGCGTAGGGGGTCCCGATGGAAGAGAGCATGGGGGACGGGTTCGTTAGATGAAGTTAAGGATCAGCCCGTGCGGAACTCCATCCCGCAGGGCCACTCAGATCAGAGGCACAGGACGGCTGAGGCGGCGACGGTGCTGCTGCCAGAGCTGGTCGAGCAGGGTTTCCATGCGGCGTCGGAAGACCGGGGGGGCAAAGCTCTCCGCCCGGAGCCGCTGCCCCTCCGCCGGCAGGGAGCGCCACAGCCGGCCCGCCTCGAAGTGCTCCAGGGCCGCCGCCAGGCTGGCGGCGTTCTGCTCCGGGAACAGCAGACCGGTGGGGGCCGCTTCGCCGTCCCTGAGGCAGCGGACGCTGTCGAGCACCCCACCCTGTCCGAAGGCGATCACCGGGGCGCCGGCGGCCATCGCCTCCACCGGCGCGATGCCGAAATCCTCCAGACCGGCGTACACGTAGGCCCGCGCCCGCTCCAGCCAGGCGGCGG
Organism: Synechococcus sp. CCAP 1479/10; assembly: GCF_019038515.1. Taxonomy (NCBI): domain Bacteria; kingdom Bacillati; phylum Cyanobacteriota; class Cyanophyceae; order Synechococcales; family Synechococcaceae; genus Synechococcus; species Synechococcus sp. CCAP 1479/10. Next base: position 28,279 of record NZ_JAFKRJ010000044.1, read on the forward strand.
TCTCCCGGTCCGGCAGGCGACCGAGGAAGCGGATGGCCGGACCCGCCATCGCCTCCAGCCGCCGCCGCTCGGGGCCGTCGCCCAGCACCACCAGGGGCAGGCCGGTGCGGTTGAAGGCCTCCACCACCACATCCACCCGCTTGTTGGGCACCAGCCGGCAGAGGCTGACGTAGACGTCGTCCCGGGGCTGATCCCAGCGGAAGCGCTCCACCGCCACGGGGGGCGGCAGCACATGGGCGCGCCGACGCCAGAAACAGCGGATGCGGCGGGCGGTGAAACGGGAGTTGGCCACCAGGGCATCCACCCGGGCGCTGCTGACCACGTCCCACTGGCGCAGCTGGTGCAGCTGCAGCCGCACCAGGGGGCCCAGGGGCCCGCGGGCCAGGGCCGAGCGGGCCAGGTAGGTGTGCATCTGGTCCCAGGCGTAGCGGGCCGGGGTGTGCACATAGCTGACGTGCAGCTGGTCCGGACCGGTGATCACCCCCTTGGCCACCAGGTGGCTGCTGCTGATCACCAGGGGATGGCCGGAGAGGTCGAGCTGCTCGATCGCCAGGGGCAGCAGCGGCAGGTACTGCTGCACGTGGCTCACCCCCCAGGGGAGCCGCTGAATGAAGCTGGTGCGGACCCGGCGGCCGGCCAGCCAGCTGCCGGGCCGGGAACTCTCGCCGTCCACCAGGGCGAACAGGGCCGGGGGGGTTCCCCGGCCGGCCAGGAGCCGGTCGAGCTCCTCCACCACCTGCTCGGCTCCGCCCACCGACCGGGGGGTGAACCACTCGTGCACCAGGGCGACTGGGCTGGGGTAGGCCTCCATGGCAGGCACCGTAGGCGCCAGTATCACGAAAACTCTCAGCCGATTGCCCTGGCCGGGGTCTCTGCCGAAGCTAAGGCGACGACTGGGATGGCGAGAGCCGGGACACGATGGCGATCCGCGAGCTTCTCGAAGACGCCCTGCAGGAGCCTTCCATCGGGACAACCGCCTGCTTCCGCTGGCATGCCACTTCCGTGGGAATCGCGGCGCTCTGGTGTGACGGCAAGCCACCGCCGGCGCCGCCCTTCGATGTGGCGCTCAAGGAGGGCCTGCAGGTGGGACTCGACCTCAGCCGGGAGGAGAGGGAATTTCACCAGGTGAAATCCGGCCTGGTGCTGCTGTTCCATTCCTGACGCGCGCAGGTCAGGCCTGACGGCGCGGAGGCCAGGCCTGCAGAAACGGAGAGGGTGGGATTCGAACCCACGGAAGGTTGCCCTTCAAACGATTTCGAGTCGTTCGCTTTCGACCACTCAGCCACCTCTCCACACCCCTGGCGCCATGGCGTCGGGGATCGCCACACTTTACGGAGCGGTCAGCGCACCGCTGGCCCCACTGGCCCGCCAGCCCCGCGGCAGGGGGGCGCCCGTCGGCGCGGCACCACTGAGCCACACCCGCGGCGGTCCGCGCTCCAGCAGGGCCCGCTTCTCGGCAGGCCGGGGCCGGACCCCCAGCCACAACCCCTCGCCGCCGGCCGGACGGTCGAGCCGCCAGGTGGTCAGGGCCTGGCGGTCGGGCAGCAGCAGCCAGCGGTGGCGGCCCAGCTGCAGGCGCAGGGCGTGGCTGTCCATGGCCAGGGCCTCCACCGCCAGCCCCCGGCTCGCCAGCCGCTGGCCCGCGGCCAACGGGGCCGCCCCGCCCCCGTAGTCCAGCACCCGTCCGGCCTGCCGGCTCCAGCAGGCAGGATCGGCTCCGGCCACCGGATCCAGCAGCAGGGTCCAGTCGAAACGGACCACCCCCAGGGCCTGGGCCAGCTGGCCGGCCTGGCGGCAGCTGAACCCGTCGGCGCGGGTGCTGACCAGGGCGGCGCGGCCCTGGTGCCGGGCCAGCAGCAGGTCGCGGGGGGGACCGCCCTCCCCCTGGTGGACCAGCAGCAGCTGGTCGCCGCCCAGCAGCACCAGATGGGCCGCCAGCACCCCGACGCCCAGGCCCGCCGCCAGGCCTCGAAGGCGCCGGCCGGTCCCCGGCAGCACCAGAGCCAGCAGGGCCAGGCTGAACAGGAGCACCAGCAGGGGCAGGGGCCGGCCGCTCTGCCACTGGGCCATGGGAAGGCCGGCGACCCCGTGGGCAAGCTGCAGCAGCAGCTGGGCCAGCCAGCCCAGGGGCACCAGCAGCGGCGCCAGCAGGGGCGGCAGCAGCACGGCCACGGCCGCCAGGGCCATCGCCCCGAGGGTGAGCGGCGTGAGCAGGGGGCCCGCCAGCAGGTTGGCCGGCACGGCGTAGAGGGGCACCACGCCGAAGTGGAGCAGCTGCAGGGGCAGGGTCCAGAGGCTGGCCGCCACCGGCACCGCCAGGGCCGGGGCCAGCCAGCTCCGCCACCAGCCCGCCGCCCCGGGGGGGCCACCGGGCAGCCGCCGGGCCAGGGCCTGCTCCAGGGGCCGCGCCGTCAGCACCAGGCCGGCGGTGGCGGCGGCACTCAGCTGGAAGCCCACGTCGTGCAGCCAGGCCGGCCGCAGCAGCAGCATCCCCGCCAGGCTGAAGGCCAGGATCCCCAGGGGCCGGCCACGGCGGCCGCTCTCCAGCAGCACCAGGGCGATGGCCCCCATCAGCACCGCCCGCACCACCGAGGGCTGGGGCCCAGCCAGCACCAGGAACAGAACGATGGCCCCGGCCCCCAGGCCCAGCCGCGCCCAGCGGCCGAGCCCCCGGCCGATGGCCAGCACCGCCCCCAGCAGGACCGTGAGGTGGAACCCGGAGGCGGCCAGCGCGTGGGAGAGGCCGGCGACGCGGAAGTCGGCGCGCAGCTCGGCCGGCAGGGGCACCACGGCGCTGCCCAGCACCAGGGCCGCCAGCAGGCCGCCCCGCTCCGGACCCGCCGCGGCCACGAAGCGCACGGCGATGGCGCGGCGCAGATCGGCGATCGGGGTGGCGGGCCGGCGGAGCACCTCCAGCCGCTCCACCGCCAGGCGGGTCCAGGCGCCCTGGCGGGCCAGGCGCTCCGCCGGCCCCGCCAGCAGGGGGTGAGGCGCCGGCCGGGGGC
>NZ_JAFKRJ010000045.1:0-4121 GCF_019038515.1 Synechococcus sp. CCAP 1479/10
ACACCGTCGGCTCGCGCCTCTCGATCCCGTAAGCCTGCCCCCCGCTCGAGCTCTCGCTCTCTGGGGCGCAGTCCAAAATCATATCACGTGATTTGCCGGTCCCCTTGTCTCCAGGGCTTCCGCCCAGGGCATGAACCGCTCCAACGTCTCCTGACGGTTGGCCACGAGCACCGGGAAGTCCGTCTGGGCCAGGTCCTGGCCGGGCTGCAGCCCCTGGGGGCTCGGCCCCAGCCAGCGCAGGGGGCAGCCCAGCTCTTCGAGCACCAGCCAGGCCGCCGCCAGGTCCCAGATCTTCGGTGTCGCCTCCAGGGCCGCCATGGTCTGCCCCATGGCCACGGACACAAGATTGAGGCTGGCGACGCCCAGCAGCCGGATCTTGCCGGGGAACGGACGGTGAGGGAGCTTCTGGAGCACCCGGATCGAACGGCTGCAGAGCGAGGCGCAGCCGGCGTTGTGGAGCTGCTGGGCGGGCGGCGGGATGGGCTTGCCGTTGCGCCAGGCCCCCTCGCCCCGGATGGCCACGATCCGCTGCCGCAGCGGCGGCACATCGAGGATCGCCAGGACCGGCACTCCGGCCTCGAAGCGGGCCATCGAGATCGCCCAGTAGGGGATGCCGGCGGCGAAATTGGTGGTGCCATCCAGGGGATCCACCACCCAGTAGGCCGGCGTGGCGGGCACCTGCTGGCGGCCCTCCTCGCTCAGGACCCCCTCCCCGGGAAACAGCTCGGCCAGTCCCTCCACCAGGGTGGCGTCGCTCCAGCGATCACAGGCCGTGATGAAGGATCCATCGGCCTTGAGATCCGGCTGGCTGTGGCCGAAGTCGGCCCGCTGGCGTTCGGCGACCCGGTCGAGCAGGGACTCCAGGCGGGAATCGAGGGGGTGCGGGGTGATGACCTTCATCCCATTTCCATCTCCAGAACCTGGCTGAGGCTGCGGGAGGTGTCCTCCCGGAACTGGCGCACGTTTACATACCCGAGCAGCAGCAGGGCCGCCAGGGCCACCAGCAGCTCGACGCCCAGCACCAGGGCAAAGGGTCCGTAGGGCCCGTCCCCCAGCGGCAGCGAACGCCCGATGTCGTACAGGCCGCCGCCGAGGAGCTTGCCGATCGCCCGTGAGAGGGCCTGGGCCAGGCCCCAGACGCCGACGAAGGTGCCGGCCGCCTGGGGCAGGGTGAGATCAAGCATCAGGCAGAGGGCGCTGTTGGTGCCGATCCCGGCCGCCAGGCCGAACAGCACCATCACGGCCTGCAGGAAGGGGATCCGGGCGGTCAGGCCCGCCACGAGCAGCAGCAGCAGGGACAGGGCAATCAGCTGGCAGCCGAGGCGGGCGGTGGCCATCTTCCCCAGACGGGGCACCACCCAGAGCCCCGCGAGCAGCAGGCCGACCAGGGTGCCGACACCCCAGAAGGCGTTCAGCTGGGCGGTGGCGGCGATCGGCATGGCGAACACCTGGGCGCCGTAGCTCTCGAGCACCGGGTCCTGCAGAAACAGCGCCAGGGTAAACAGGATCAGAAAGGAGAAGAAGATCAGCACCTGACGGCTGGAGGTGATCAGGCTCCAGGACTGGCGCAGGCCGATGGCGTCCTCCCGCGGCACCACCGTCCCGTCGCTGCGCTCCCTCAGGGGGGATTCCATGCCCCAGGTGGCGACCACCGTGAGCAGCATCACCGCCCCGGCCACGGTCGCCATGAAGCGGGAGAGGGTCGCCTCCAGCACCAGCGGATCGCTCACCCCGTCCAGGGACCGCAGGCTCACACCGATGGACACGGCACCGATGACGATGCCGACGGTGAGCATGCACCAGATGATGCTCACCGCCCGGGGTCGCTCCTGCTCACTGGTGCGGTCGATCACCAGGGCCAGGTAGGGGGTGGTGGCCAGGGAAATCGCCAGGCCGTAGAGGGCGAACAGGCCGCAGAGGGCGGCGATCCCGAAGGCGAGGCCAGGCTGACTGCCGTCCTCGAGCAGGCGCCCCACCCGGAAGATCAGCGGCACCGAAAGCACCGCCAGCAGGCAGAAGGCCGCCGTGCCGAGCAGCACGTAGGGGACCCGGTGGCGGGAGGCCAGGGGATGGGCATCGGAGATCTGGCCGAACAGCACCCGGGAGGGGGCCACGAACTGCTCGAAGGCCAGGGCTCCGCCCACCAGCAGTCCAGGGAAGCCCAGCTCACTGAGCATGATCCGGTTGAGCAGCCCCGAGAAGATCACGGCCAGGCAGCCCAGGCAACCCTGGAAAAGGCCCAGGCGCACCGTGGCGGGGAGAGTCAGGCCGGGGCGGAGAGGTGACGACAACGGGCGTCAGGACCCCGGCGGCAGCGCCTCGGGCCCGGTGGGGCTGCCCGCCCGGCAGGCCGGGATCAGGGGCTGGGGCTCCACGGGGATCTCGGAGGTGCCGGCCGCCCTCGGGCTGGTGGCCGGCAGGGCCTGGCGCTGGCACAGGCCGACCTGGTCGAGACCGGTGAAGCGCCGCAGCCGGGCCAGGGCCTTGTTGTAGTCGGAGATGGCCGTCGACCAGCGCACTTCGGCCTGGGTGAGGTCGCGCTGGGTGTCGACCACCTCCCGCTGGGTGGTGACCCCCGCCTGGAAGCGGAGGCGGGCCAGCCGCAGGGATTCCCGGGTGGAGATCACCTCGCGGGAGGTGGTGGTGATGTTGCGGTTGTTCTTCTCCAGCTCGAAGAAGTTGGTTTCCACCTGCTGGCGGATCGCGTCCCGCTGCTGGGCGAACTGGAAGGAGTTCTCCTGGGCCACCTGCTTCTGGCGGCGGTAGTTGGCCCGGGCCGCACCACCGTCGAAGATCGTCCAGCTGAGGTTGAGGCCCACGGTGTTCTCCACCGACCAGCCCTCGTTGCCGAAGTTGACCCCCGGGGTGCTGCGGTTGGCGAACTGAACACCCCTGGTGCGGCCACCGGTGAGGCCGTAGGCGATGTTCAGGAACGGCTGGGCCGCGCCCAGGGCCGCGTTCGCCTCGCTGTTGGCGATCGAGATGTTGAGGAGGACGTTGTCGAGCTCCTCGCGGAAGGCGTAGGCGGCGATGATGCTCTCCTGCAGCGACGGCAGCCAGGAACCCACCACCCGCGAGGGTTCCTTCGAGGTGGGGGTGATGTCCTGGGGCAGGTCGAGCAGGGCGGCGAGGGCGCGACGGGCGATGGCCTGGTCGGCCAGACCCTGGGTGAGCACCTGCTGGTCGCGGGCCAGCTGGGTTTCCGCCTCCAGCACCTCCAGCTTGGTGGCCACGCCGGCCTGGAAGCGGGCCTTCGCATCCCGCAGGCTCACCAGGGAGGAGCGCACCGACTCCTGGCCGATGCGGACCGTCTCGTCGGAGACCTGGAGATCGAAGAAGGCCTCCGCCGCCTCCAGACGCCGCGCCCGCAGGCCGATCAGGTACTGGTTCTTGGCCTGCTCGAAGCGGTCGCGGGCAGCGGCGATCTGCGGCGTGCGGGTGGGGTTGATCAGGCCCCAGCTGGCCTGGAGCACGGCCGACATCCGCCAGATGCTGGTGATCGTGTTGCCGGGCTGCTGGCCGGTGCCCGTGAAGGCGCTGCTGAACTGCTCGCCGCCGGTGTAGGTGGGCAGACTGTTGGCGTTGAGCTGGATCGTGGGATACCAGAGGGCGATCTGGGCCCGCAGGGCCGACTGGGCCTGCTCCACCTGGCTGGCGATCGCCTTGAGCTCGGGGTTGTTGACCTCGACCAGGGTTTCCACATCGGCCAGGCCGAGGGGGCGCAGCTCCCGGATGCGCACCTGGGACGGCTTGACCGGCAGGGCCAGGGGGTTGGGGGCGATCAGATCCTGGAGACCCGGGGGCAGCTCCTTGGCGGCGGGCGCCAGCACCGTGGGGTTGGACTTGGGCCGGGGACCCTTGACCTCAGGGGCCAGCGGCAGGGCCGGGGGGGCCGGAGGGCTCGTGACTGCTGGGGCTGGGGCGGACTGGGCCCGCACCGGCATCGCCTGGAGGCCGAACGACGGGAGCACCACCAGTGCCGCGAGCAGGAGTGGTTGGCGCCTCACGTTGGACCGTTCGCTTCAGGCAGAGCTTAGGAGGCTGCTGAAAAACCAGCCCAGCCGCGGGAGAATGGCCCAACGGCACTGAGCGAATGCGCGGCCAGCAGGAACGCACCGGCC
>NZ_JAFKRJ010000046.1:0-31104 GCF_019038515.1 Synechococcus sp. CCAP 1479/10
AAACGACTGCCGACCAGAGCTGACAATGGCCCGCTCAGACCAAAACGGCGTGGCGGGCCTCGGATTGACGACTATTTCAGCAGCCTCTTAAGCATCTCCCCGTGGGGTGCCGAGGCAGGCGGCCACCAGATCGTCCGCACCCCCCAGCAATCGAACTGGCACAGGCAGACGATCACGCAGCTCGGCGAGGGTGCTGTCGTCCAGAAACACCTCCTCCCCCTCCCGCAGCATCACCCGCGGCAGCAGCAGTTCCTCCCCCAGGTCACGGCCGCGCAGGCCCTCGATCAGGTCGGAACCCGTGAGCAGCCCGGTGACCACCTGCTCCTGCCCCCAGTAGGGGCTGGGCAGGCCATGGAGGAGCAGCTCCAGCCCCTCGACCCGGTTGAGCCTCTCCACCACCGGCTGCAGGGCCTCGGCCACGAGGCGACCCACCACCCAGCTGCAGCGGCGCGGGCTGGCGATGCTGGCGGGCAGCTCCCGGGTGGCCCCCTCCAGGTCCTCCAGGAAGGCGCGGATGCTGCCGACCCCGTTCTCCTGCTGGGGCAGATCCTCGTAGCTGGCGCGCGGCGGCAGGGGCTGGCCGGCGATCAGGAACCACTCATCGGACAGCCAGGCGAAACGGCTGCCGGTGCTGGCCTGGAAGGCGGGCTGCAGTCCCTCGACCCGGGCGATCACCTCCAGGGCCCCCTCCCGGTCGACCGGCCTGAGGGCATCGCCGGCCGGACGGAAGCGCGTCAGACCCACCGGCACCACGGCGGTGGAGAGCACGGCGGGCCAGGGTCCGGTGGCGAACCGCGCCAGGTCGGTGAGGGTGCGCTCCAGGGCCTCGCCGTCGTTCAGCCCCGGACACACCACCACCTGGGCGTGGATCTGGAGCCGCCGCTCGGCGAACCAGGCCAGCTGCTCCAGCAGCAGGGCGGCCCGTGGGTTGACCAGCAGGCGGCTGCGCAGCTCCGGATCGGTGGCATGGACCGAGACGAACAGGGGCGAGAGGCGCTGCTCCTCGATGCGGCTCCAGTCGGCCGCCGTGAGGTTGGTGAGGGTGAGGTACGAGCCGTAGAGAAAGCTGAGCCGGTAGTCGTCGTCCTTGAGGTAGAGGCTGTCGCGGCGCCCCGGCGGCTGCTGGTCGATGAAGCAGAAGGGGCAGTGGTTGTTGCACTGGCGCAGGCCGTCGAACAGGGCCTCGCTGAAGCCCAGCCCCAGCCCTTCATCCAGGTCCTTTTCCAGCTCCACCACGTGGAGGGTGCCGTCGGGGTCCTCCACCTCCAGCACCAGCTCCTCCTCCCCCTGCAGCACCTGGACGTCGATCAGATCCCGCGGCCGGATGCCGTTGATGCTGCGCAGGCGGTCACCGGGCTGGAACCCCAGCTCCTCGGCGATGGAACCCGGCTCCACCGTCGCCACAAGGGCAGGCCGGGGCTGGGTGACGGGCCCGGCGAGGGCGGTGGGCCCGGCGAGGGCAGAGGAGGGCTCCTTCCACACGGGAGGTGACGGCGGGGCGAGGGACGTTGGCTCCAGTGTGGCGGTCCCGCCCCTTCAGGGGGTGACCCCCTCCAGCCCCCGGAAGCCCAGCAGGATCACCAGGCCGAACAGCAGCCGGTAGCCGACGAAGATCCAGGTGCTGTTCTGCTGCAGGAAGCGCAGCAGCCAGGCGATCGCCAGCCAGGAGACCACCGCCGCCGCCGCGATGCCCACCAGCATCGGGATCACGCCACCGGTTTCATCCGAGCCGAAGGCGGCCTTGAGCTCCACCAGCCCCGCCAGGGTGATGGCGGGAATGCCCAGCAGGAAGGAGAAGCGGGCCGCGTCGGAACGCTGCCAGCCATCAAAGAGGGACGCCGTCAGGGTGCTGCCCGAGCGGGACACCCCGGGAATCAGGGCGAGGGCCTGGGCCAGCCCCACCAGCAGGCCGTCCCGGGGGGTGACCGCTTCGAGCAGGCGGCGGCGGCGGCCCACCAGTTCCGCCACCGCCAGCAGCAGGGCCATCACGATCGAGACGATGGCGATCGAGGTGAGGCTGCGCAGGGGGGAGGTCTCGTAGCCGGGCAGCAGCACCTTGATCGCCAGACCCGCCAGCAGAATGGGCACGGTGCCCAGGGCGATGGCCACCCCCAGCCGGGCCGGCGGGTCGTTCCACTGGCCATGGCGGAAGGCCCGGGCCACCCCGGCGCTCACCTCGGCCAGATCCTTGCGGAAGTAACCGAGCACCGCGGCGATGCTGCCGAGCTGGATCACGGCTGTGAAGGCCACCCCGGGATCGCCCCAGCCCAGGAGCACCGGGACCACCTTGAGGTGGGCCGTGCTGCTGATCGGCAGGAATTCCGTCAGCCCCTGCACGACCCCCAGAACGAAGGCGTGCCAGCAGGCCTCGACCAGGGGCAGGGCGGCGGCCGTGGCGACCAGCGGCATGGGGGGAGCCGATACTGCGGCTGACCCTATGGCCGGACGGGTCACGGAAGCACCCCCCTACCCCCTTAAGGTTGCACAACTTTCTTCACAACCAGGTGCTCGGGGTTCCACCCACCCTTTCCGCCCGTTCCGAGGCCCTCCCGGGCCTGCGGCTCGGCACCGTCCCGACCGCGGCCGTGCTGCCCCTGGCGGCGGTCCTGCTGGTGACCGTGCCGGTGTTCCTGCAGGCCCCCTGGGTGCGCGCCGCGCCGATGGCGGCGACCCTGTTCACCATCCCCCTGATGGCCTTCGCCCTGCTGCTGGAGCGCCGGGGCCAAGGCCCGTGGCAGCAGCTGGGTGTGCTGCTGGTGGGCTTCTGCGGCTGCTGGCTGGGGGGCTGCCTCTTCTGGGGCTGGTTCCGGCTCCATCCGGTGATGCATCTGCCGATTGAGGCCTTCGCCCTGCCCCTGGCGGCGGCGGGCCTCGGCGGCCGCTGGCGCCTGGCGGGCGCCTTCTACCTCGGCTCCCTGCTGGGCACCGCCAGCACCGATGGGGTGATGGCGGCCGCCGGCCTCATGGACCTCTGGCCCCGGGTGCTGAACGCCCCCCTCACCGAAGCTCCCCTCCTGCTCCAGGGCGCTGCCCTGCAGGTGCTCCAGCCCTGGCCCCTGGCCCTGATCGCTCTGGCGGCGGGCCTGCTGCTGGTCCTCTGCCGCCGCCTCTGGTCGCTGGGTGGGCCCTGGCGGGTGGCCGCCGCGGCCGTGGGCACCACCCTGGCCGTCGATGGCCTGTTCCTCGGGGCGGCCCTGCTGGCCCCCCAGCTGAGCGGCCTGATCTGAAGAACTGCAAAAGCGCGCCCGCCTCTGCAGGGAGACCCGGGGGCCTTCTGTAACGTTGCTGGGGTGATCTGCGGATCACTGCCCAGTCCCTGCCAGGGTCCCCTGGTTCTATCCCCCTAAGGAGTGTCGTGATGAAGCGGCTGCTTGCCTGGTTGATGAGTGGTGTGGTCCTGGCCGGTCTGCTCGTGACCCTGCTTCTGCCCGGTGCCGCCCTCGCCGCGGAGCGCCGCAACGAGATCGACGACAAGCTCGCCGAGAGCGTCGGCAAGGTGGATCTCAACAACGCCTCGGTGCGCAGGTTCCAGCAGTACCCCGGCATGTACCCGACCCTGGCCGGCAAGATCGTCCTGGGTGGTCCCTACGACAGCGTCGACGATGTGCTGTCCCTCGATCTGACCGATCGCCAGAAGGAGCTGTTCAACAAGTACAAGGGCAACTTCACCGTCACCCCCCCGGCGATCGCCCTGAACGAAGGCTTCGATCGCATCAACGACGGCGTCTACCGCTGAGCCCCCAGCCGGGCCACCACCAGCCCTCCCGAACCGCCGTCACCACGGCGGTTTTTTTGTGGCCGCGGGCCCGCCACCGTCCGTCCCATAGGCTCGGCTGCACAAGGCACGGTGCAAAGGGGTGAACCAGCCGCTTGGATGAGCCGGATCCGCGCATGGCACCCCACTGGGACGTGGTGGTGGTCGGCAGTGGTGCCGCGGGCCTGATGACCTGCCTGGAATTGCCCCCGCAGCTGCGCGTGCTGCTTCTGAGCAAATCCAGTTCCCCCCCGTCGGCCAGCCGCTGGGCCCAGGGGGGCATCGCCGCGGTGACCGGAGCCGACGACAGCTTCGCCAGCCACATCGCCGACACCCTCAAGGCGGGCGCCGGGCTCTGCGATCCGGCCGCGGTCGAGGTGCTGGTGCGGGAGGCGCCGGCCTGCGTCGAGCGCCTCGTGCAGCTGGGCATGGACTTCGATCGCACCCCCCAGGGCCTGAGCACCACCCTGGAAGCGGCCCACAGCCACCGCCGCGTGCTCCACGCCCAGGACCGCACCGGGGGAGCCCTGGTGGATGCCCTGGAGCGGGAGGTGCAGCGCCGGCCTGGCCTGGAGCAGCGCAAGGGCATCCCCGCCCTGCAGCTGTGGGTGGAGAACGGCCAGTGCCTTGGCCTGCAGGTGCTCGAAGGCCAGCGGCTCCGCTGGCTGAGGGCCGGTGCGGTGGTGCTGGCCAGCGGCGGCGGCGGCCATCTGTTCGCCCACACCACCAACCCGGCCCAGGCCAGCGGCGACGGCGTCGCCATGGCCTGGAGCGCCGGCGCCCGGGTGCGGGATCTGGAGTTCGTCCAGTTCCACCCCACGGCGCTGATGCTGCCGGACGCCCCCCACTTCCTGATCAGCGAGGCGGTGCGCGGCGAGGGGGCCCGGCTCTTCGACGACGCCGGCCGCTCGCCGGTGGCCCGCCTGGAGGGGGGCGATCTGGCGCCGCGGGACCAGGTGAGCCGGGCCCTGGCCCGCTGCATGGCCGAGCAGGGGGTCACCCACCTGTGGCTCGACCTGCGGCCGGTGGGTCGCGAACGGCTGGAACGCCAGTTCCCGACGATCCTGCGCCGCTGCCGGGAGCTGGGGCTGGCCCCCGGCGACGCCCCGATTCCGGTGGCCCCGGCCGCCCACTACTGGATGGGGGGCATCGGCACCGACCTGGAGGCGGCCACCAGCCTGGGGGGCCTGTACGCGGTGGGGGAGGTGGCCAGCACCGGGGTGCACGGGGCCAACCGGCTGGCCAGCAACTCGCTGATGGAATGCCTGGTCTTCGCCCGCCGGCTGCGCCATCTGCAGCCCCAGCCCCTTCCCCCCACACCCCTCGAAGCCCCCTGCGAGTCCCCCCCGGCCCTGAGCGAGGCCGAAGCGCGCTCGGGCCCCGATGAGGCCACCCTGCTCGCCGCGATCGCCGACCTGCGCCGCCTCTGCTGGCAGGTGGCCGGCGTGGAGCGCCGCGGCGTCGATCTCATCGGCGCCCTGCGGCAGGTGCGCAGCGAGCGCTCGGGCCATGAGCGCTCCCCCCTGCTGCGCCGCGCCCATGATCTGCCCCACGACCAGGAACTGACGCTGACGCCGGAGCAGGGCCGCCGCCTGCTGCTGCTGCAGGACCTGCGCCAGCGGCTGGTGCTGGCGGAGCTGCTGATGGAGGCCGCCGCCTTCCGGGTCGAGAGCAGGGGCGGCCATCACCGCACCGATTGTCCTGCGCCCCAGCCGTTCTGGCGGCGCCACACGGTGCAGCTGCGGGGCCGCTCACCCTTCACCACCCCGGTGGGGCAGGAGTGAAGCGGCAGGTTCAGGCGTGAGGGCGGCTCAGTTGGCGATCGAGCCCTTGTAGCCGCTCAGGGCGGCGAGCTGGGCGAGGGTCTTCTGGCCGGAATCGAGCTGGCCCTTGATCTCCCAGGTGGGGAAGCCCTGAATGTTCTTGCTGGCGCAGAGGGCGGCCTGGCTGTTGCGACCGTCGGGGGCGCATTCGATGATCTTGAGCTTGGCGCTGGCCTCCTTGCCGAAGAGCTGCTTCTGGTCGTGGCAGTGGGGGCACCAGTAGGCCGAATACATCACCGCGCCGGTGGCGGTGAGGTGGTCGGCGAGGGCGATGGTGGCCGGCGTGCTGGCCGAGGTGACCGGAATCGGCATGCCCGGGCCCGTGGCCGACTCGGGCCGGTTCAGGGAGGTGGCCCAGCCGAGGCCGATCAGGCCGACGGCCAGCACCGTGAGCACGCCACGGAAGAGCAGGGCACCGGTGTCCTCCCACTCCCCGTCGATCAGGCTGAGCACGAACAGCGTCAGGCTGATCGCGGCCGACATCAGGCAGAAGGTGCAGAACGCCTTGATCTGGAAGGCCATCACCCCCACCAGCACCAGGCTGAAGACCGCCATGCCGGCGCTGAGCAGGAACAGACCCCACCAGCTGAGCCCGTTGATGGTGGTGCGGGCCTCACCCTTCAGCAGCAGCGGCAGCACCGCCATCACCAGCACCGCGCCATAGGCCAGGAAGCCGAACAGGGACAGGGGCTGGCCGAAGACGCTCCCCCAGGGGCTGTTGAGGACCTTGTCGCAGCCCTCCGCCCCTCCAGGGCAGGAGAGGGCGCCGATCACGCCCCAGCGGTTCAGGGTGATCGATCCGGTGTCGATCACGCCGATGGTGGCCAGCACGGCCATCACCACCCGCGCCCAGCGGCGACCCGGCTCGGGGCGACGGCGACTCGTGAGGCGACTGGCGAGGCGGGTGGAAGTCACGGGGACCAACGGATCACGGTGCGATTCTCGCAGCCGCAGGGGCTTGCATAGGGTGGAGATCGGCGTTTGTCGCCCGGCCCCCAGCGGGCCGCAGGCCCGTCCCCCCCTCCCTCCCGCAGCACCATGCCCCCCCAGCCCGGCCGAGAACGGCCCACCGTGGCCTTCACCCATCTGGGTTGCGAGAAGAACCGGGTGGACACCGAGCACATGCTCGGCCTGCTGGCCGAGGCGGGCTACGGGGTCAGCGCCGACGAGAGCGAGGCACGGGTGGTGGTGGTCAACACCTGCAGCTTCATCCAGGACGCCCGCGCCGAATCGGTCCGCACCCTGGTGGAACTGGCTGAACAGGGCAAGGAACTGATCATCGCCGGCTGCCTGGCCCAGCATTTCCAGCAGGAACTCCTGGACTCCCTGCCGGAGGCCAAGGCCATCGTCGGCACCGGCGATTACCAGCACATCGTCGAGGTGCTGGAGCGGGTGGAGGCCGGGGAGCGGGTCAACCGGGTGAGCCAGGTTCCCACCTTCGTGGGGGACGAGCACCTGCCGCGCTACCGCACCACGTCCGAGGCGGTGGCCTACCTGAAGGTGGCCGAAGGCTGCGACTACCGCTGCGCCTTCTGCATCATTCCCCGGCTGCGGGGCGACCAGCGCTCCCGCCCGATCGAGTCGATCGTGGCGGAGGCCCGCCTGCTGGCCGAGCAGGGGGTGAAGGAGCTGATCCTGATCAGCCAGATCACCACCAACTACGGGCTGGATCTGTACGGCAGGCCCCGCCTCGACGACCTGCTGCGGGCCCTGGGGGAGGTGGAGATCCCCTGGATCCGGGTCCACTACGCCTACCCCACCGGCCTCACCGAACCCGTCCTGGCCGCCTACCGGGACGTGCCCAACGTGCTGCCCTACCTGGATCTCCCCCTGCAGCACAGCCATCCGGAGGTGCTGCGGGCCATGAACCGTCCCTGGCAGACCGGGGTCAACGGCGCCCTGCTGCAGCGCATCCGCGACCAGCTGCCCGACGCCGTGCTGCGCACCACCTTCATCGTCGGCTTCCCCGGGGAGACGGAGGAGCACTTCGAGCATCTGCTGGCCTTCGTGGCCGAGCAGCGCTTCGACCATGTGGGCGTGTTCACCTTCTCCCCGGAGGACGGCACCGCCGCCGCCGATCTGCCGGATCCCGTGCCCGCCGAGGTCGCCAGCGAGCGGCGGGACCGGCTGATGGCCCTGCAGCAGCCGATCGCCGCCGAGCGCAACGCCGCCTGGGTGGGCCGGATCGTGGACGTGCTGATCGAACAGGAGAACCCCACCAGCGGCGAGATGCTGGGCCGCTGCGCCCGCTTCGCCCCTGACGTGGACGGGGAGGTGCACGTCAGCCCCGGCGAGGGCGGGCTGTGCGCCGCTCCGGGCACGATGGTGCCGGTGCGAATCACCGCCGCCGACACCTATGACCTGCGCGGCGAGGTGGTCGGCGCTGGCGCGATGGTGAGCGAAGCCCTGGCGGCGACACGGAGCCGGGCTTGAGTCCCGGCAGCGGAGGCGGCTGGCTGCAGCGGCACCAGCGCCCCCTCTTCCTGGTCGCCTCCGGCCTGAGCACCACCGGTTCCTTTGCCGGACTGACGGCCAAGGGCTGGATCCTGATGGCCGGCACCGGCAATCCGCTGCTGCTCGCCCTGCATTTCGCCGCCCTCGCCCTGCCGAGCCTGGTGGTCAGCGGCCGGGCCGGGGTGCTCACGGATCGGCTGGGCTGCGAGACGGTGCTGATCCGCTCCCAGTGGGGCCTGTTCGGCGGGGCGGCCCTGGGGGCCCTCGCCATTCCCCTGCTTCAGGGGGTGGGGCAGGTGGTGTTGCTGTTGCTGAGCACGCTGGTGGTGGGCGTCTCCAGTTCCTTCGAGCTGACGGCCCGCAGCAAGTACTGCTCGCTGCTGGTGGAACGGCCGGAGCAGGTGGCCCCGTATCTGGCCAGCTTCTCGGTGGTGTTCAACGTCGGCAAGCTGGTGGGCCCTCCCCTGGGGGGCTGGCTGGTGGCCCTTTCCGGGCCCGCGATGGCCCTGGCGATCGATGCGGCCTCCTACCTGCTGCCGATCGCCACTGTGGTCTGGCTGCTGCGTCCCCACCGGGACTTGGAGCAGCGCAGCGCCGGAGGCGCGGGGGCCAGCCTCGGGGCCGCCTGGCAGGGCTGCGGGCCGACGCTGCGCCACGTGCTGCGCTTCACCACCGTGGCCTGCCTGGTGGGCTTCTTCCATCCGGGCCTGGCGCCCCTGATCGCCGCCGAGGTGATCGGGCCTTCCCCGCAGGCCCTCGGCCTGTTCACCAGCGTGCTGGCGGCCGGCAGCATCGCCGGCGGGCTGGTGCTGCAGCGCAACAGCCGCGCCCTGAGTGAGCGACCGGCGCTGCTGCTGGGGGGCTGCGCCGTGGCGGTGGCCCTGGCCCAGCTGGGGATGGCCGCCGTGTCCGGGGGGCCTGTCGCCCTGGCGATGGCGCTGCTGCTGGGGGCCGGCACCGCCGGCCTGCTGGCCGGATCGAACCTGATTCTGCAGGTGGGGGCGCCGATGGCCCTGCGCGGCCGCATGGCCGGTCTGGGGCAGATCGCCTTTCTGGGGGGCGGTGGCGTGAGCGGCCTGGTGGCCGCCGCCCTGGCGATGACCGTTGGGCTGTCTGCCACCTTCGCCCTGCTCGGCGGCGTGGGGCTGGTGGTGGGCGTGCTGGAACTGGGCCGGAAAGGAGCGCTGCGGCTCAGATCAGCCTGATGCCCTTGAGCACGACCGTGGCCAGGAAGGCGGCGGTCAGCCCGCCACCGACGAGCGCCAGATAGATCACCACACCCACGAACGCTGCTGCGAGGAAGGCCATCATTACAGCAGAGGATCCGCCCCCTTCCGGCCCCAGGCCAGGCGAGGAGGGGGTAGAACCATCGAACAATTACCGAAACCTCCTAGGGTTGCGGCGCAGCGGAACCCGCCTGAACCCCTGCCGCAGCCGCGCTATCGCCCACGGACCATCCCCACCGGACCATCCACCAAGCACCTGCAGCATGCGCACCCTCTTCATCTATCCCGAATTCCCGAAGACGTTCTGGAGCTACGAGAAGATTCTCGAGCTGGTCAACCGCAAGGTTCTCCTTCCGCCCCTCGGGATGGTCACCGTGGCGGCCCTGCTGCCCCAGACCTGGGAGATGAAGCTGGTCGACCGCAACGTCCGCGAGGTGACCGAAGCCGAGTGGAACTGGGCGGAGCTGGTGGTGATCTCCGGGATGATCGTCCAGAAGGCCGACATGGCCGCCCAGATCGCCAAGGCCAAGCAGCGGGGCCTGCCGGTGGCGGTGGGCGGACCGTTCGCCAGCTCCACCCCGGACGCGCCTGAGCTGCAGCTGGCCGATTTCAAGGTGCTCGACGAAGGGGAGATCACCCTGCCGATGTTCATCGAGGCGATCGAGCGCGGCGAACGTCAGGGGCGTTTCAGTGCCGAAGGGGAGAAGCCCGACGTCACCGGCACCCCCATCCCCCGCTTCGATCTGCTCGAGCTGGAGGCCTACGACTCGATGTCGGTGCAGTTCTCCCGCGGCTGCCCGTTCCAGTGCGAGTTCTGCGACATCATCGTGCTCTACGGGCGCAAACCCCGCACCAAGACCCCCGAGCAGCTGGTGGCGGAGCTCCAGTACCTCTACGACCTGGGCTGGCGCCGCTCGATCTTCCTGGTCGACGACAACTTCATCGGCAACAAGCGCAACGCCAAGCTGCTGCTGCCGGAAATCAAGCGCTGGCAGATCGCCCACGGCTACCCCTTCAGCTTCGCCACCGAGGCCTCGGTGGACCTCGCCTCCGATGACGAGATGATGCTGATGATGGCCGAGGCCCGCTTCGACAGCGTCTTCCTCGGCATCGAGACCCCCGACGAGGCCAGCCTCGAAACGGCCCGCAAGCTGCAGAACACCCGCAGCTCCCTGGAGGAATCGGTGGACCGGATCACCTCCTACGGCATCCGGGTCATGGCCGGCTTCATCATCGGTTTCGACGGCGAGAAGCAGGGTGCCGGCGATCGCATCGTCGAATTCGTCAGCCGCACCGGCATCCCCGCCGCGATGATGGGCATGCTGCAGGCCCTGCCCAACACCGGCCTCTGGCATCGCCTCGAGAAGGAAGGCCGGCTGGTCCAGGAGAAAACCGACGCCAAAGGCGTCAACCAGACCAACCTGCTCAACTTCGTACCCACCCGGCCGATCCGCCAGATCGCCAACGAGTACGTCGATGCCTTCTGCCGCCTCTACGAGCCGAACGCCTACATCGACCGGGTCAAGCACTACTACCTGAAGATGGGCCAGCCCCGCTGGCAGCAGTACGTGCCGGCGGCGGCCTTCGGCAAGGCCAGCCTGCCCAGCTGGACCGATGTCCGCGCCCTGCTGATCGTGATCTGGCGTCAGGGACTGAAGCGCGACACCCGCGGTCGCTTCTGGGCTTCCCTGTTCACCATCGCCCGTCGCAACCCCAACAACCTGGAGCAGTTCCTGGTGACCCTCGCCCACAACGAGCACTTCCAGGAATACCGGGGCGTGGTGACCCGCGAGATCCAGGAGCAGCTCGCCGCCCTGCCCCCGGAACCGCCCGAGGGATCGCGCGAAACCACCCGGGAGCTCCAGCCCGCCTAGAGCTCCAGCCCTGACCGGCGACGGGAGTACGGTCCAGTCACTGCATCGGTGACGCAGTGATGCAGAAGACCTCCGAACCGAAACGCCGTTTCACCCGCACCTCGGCGCTGGCGATCGTCGCTGGATGCGGGCTGCTGGGCCTGGCCCTGAGCCGCTGGGATCCCTTGGGCCCCCAGTCTATGATCTGCCGCCACCGGGACGACCCCACCGGCCAGATCGACTTCCGCGTCGATGTGGGGCGGGGGGACGATCGGGTGCGCTTCGCCGATGGCCAGACCCTGCCGGTGAAGACCTCCCGCGACCGGATCACCTTTCTGGAGAAGGAAGCCAACAACTTCCACCTCTCCGATAACGACGGCGATGAAGTGGCCATGGGCCATGCCCCGACCAGCCAGCAGCTTCCGGGCATCGCGTCGCTGAAGCCCCCGATGGTGGTGCATCCCGACCAGCACCACGACGTGGAGCACCACACCACGATCGACCGCCGCACCCTCACCTTTCAGGAAAACGCCATGCAGAAAGGGGGCGGGCGCGGGGCCTTGATGATGGACGGCCGCTGCCGTCCCGTCGCCGCCGGCTGAATCGGACCCTGGGCGGGCTGGGGCTAGTCCTGCACGTAGGGCAGGCACGCCACAAGACAGTGCTCCGCCTTCTGGAGCTCCCGGCCCAGGTAGAGGGCATGGTCGAGCCGCGACAGGGGATGGGGGCCGTCTCCCTCGGTCAGGGCGATGCCGAGTTCCTTGGCGCTGCGGCCCCGGTACACGGCCCGGGGTGCCCGCGGGTCGCCGCCCCGGCAGCTGAGCACCTCTCCGGTGTCGGGGTCGGTGGCCAGTCCCCGTTCATCGATGCCGTTGGCGTAGTGCTCGGCGATCAGCTCGCCGGCGGCGGCATCCACCTTGATCAGGAAGTAGCCCGCTGCATCGAGGCTGATGAAGCGCTGGGAGAGAGCCTCATCCAGGCTCTGACGGGGGTTCGGGTCGCGGTGCATGGGGAGGATCGTAGGAAGCGGTGAAGGGAAGCTCCGCGTTCATCGCCGCGATTGCCGCGTGCATCTCCCGGTTGGCACCCGGCAGCCAGTCCCGCAGGATGGCGTCGAAGCGGGGGTCGTACCAGCGGTGCAGGCTGGCCCGGGGCTGGGCCACGAAGCCCCGGCGCCGCTTGTGGCTGCCGCCGGCACCGGGATCGAAGCTCTCCAGGCCGCGCTCGATCGCCCAGGCGATCGGGGCGTAGTAGCAGACCTCGAAGTGCAGGTTGTCGAGCTCGATGTCGCTGCCCCAGTAGCGGCCCCAGAGGCCGGTGGCATCGTGCACGCACAGCGACATCGCCAGCGGCTCCATCGGCTCGCCCCGATGGGCGCTGAACAGCACCAGGTGCTGGCGCAGGTCGGTGGCGGCCGCCTGGAAGAAGGACTCGGTGAGGTACTTGCTGCCCCAGGGCCCCCAGCGGCTGCAGTGCTGCTCGTAGAACCGGTGCATCCGCTCCAGCAGCCGCGGCGGGATCTCCTCCCCCGCCAGGGGCGTGACCGTCAGCCCCGCCGCCTCCACGGAGCGCCGTTCGCGGCGGATGTTGCGGCGCTGGTTGGCATTGAAGCTGGCCAGATAGGCCTCGAAGTCGGCATGGCCCGGGTTGCGCCATTCGCTCTGCTGGTTGATCCACAGGGCGCAGCCGGCGGCCTCCGCCAGGGGCTGCCAGGCCGGATCCACATAGAGGAAGTTGCAGCTGAGGATCCCCTGGCGCCGGCAGAAGACGTCGATCTCGGCCAGCATCCGCTGGGTGAGGGCCGCCGCGTCCTCGCCGGGGGCCACATGGAAGCGGTAGCCCTGCACCGGGCTCACCGGGCTCATGCCGACGAGCTTGGGGTAGTAGCGCAGGCCCAGCTGACCGGCGAGCTGGGCGAAGGACTGGTCGAAGACGAACTCCCCGTAGCTGTGGCCCTTCAGGTACAGCGGGGCCAGGGCCACCAGCCTCCCCTGGCGCCAGAGCCCCAGGTGGCAGGCCTGCCAGCCCTGGCGGGGCACGATGCTGCCGCTGGCCTCCAGGTGGTGCAGCCAGCGCCAGCCATAGAAGGGGCGATCCACCGCATCGGTCACCGCCGCGGCTGCGGCCTCTCCGGTGCCCCCCACCAGGGCCTGCCACTGGTCTTCCGGGATCTCCTGTGTGGCCTGATGCCAGCGGACTTGCAGCTCGGCCATGGCCGCTGGCAACGCAGGGGGGAGGGGGCAGGCGCAAAACTAACGGTTGATTCCCTGCGACCGAGCGTCCTTCCACCGCCATGGCCAAGCCCCTGCGGATCCTGGTGCTCCTGACGGCCGCCACGGCGCTGGTCGTGTCTGCGGCGCCCGCCAGGGCCGGACTGCTGCGGCCGGTGCTGATGCTGCTGCGTCCCCAGCTGGAGAACCAGCTGACCCGGGTCTGCGTGGAGACGGTCTCCGCCGGCCGGGCCGACCTGGAGAAGAGCCTCCAGGATCCCTGTCGCAAGCTGGCGGTGCCCACCAGCAAGTGCCTGATCGAGGAGACCGACAACAGCGGCCGCAGCCTGGGGGTGCTCACCGAGATGGTGAGCGGCCGCTTCGGCGATGACAGTGAGGAGGTGGTCAAGCGCTGCCTGGCCAGGATGTTCGGCCTGCCCACCGACAGCCTGCGGGACATGCCGCTGCGGGAGCTCGGCAGGCGTTTCGGCAGCTACGGCCTTCAGGAGGTCACACCCTGAGCCCCGGGGCGGCGCCAGCGCAGCAGCAGTTCGTCCCCCGGCAGCGCCCGGTGCTCCACCAGCGTCCAGCCCGCCCGGGCCGCCGGGGCTACCCGGGCGTCGGCCGGCAGCCAGCCGTTGGCCCCCCCCAGCAGGCGGGGGCAGACGGTGAGCTGGAGCTCATCGAGCAGGTCCTCGGCCGCCAGGGCCGCCGCCAGCTGGGCCCCCCCCAGCACGGCGATGCGCCGCTGCCCCAGGGCCGCCAGATCCCCCAGGGCCTCGGGCCAGCTCTCCAGCGGCAGGTGACGATCGAAGCCCTCGGCAGGGGCGGCGGGGGGCAGCGGGGCGGCCTGCAGCAGCCAGCGGCCCAGGGGCTGGCGAAAGAAGGGCAGGGCGGCGGGCAGCCGGCCGCTGCGGCTGACCGCGATGGCGATCGGCTGGGCACCGCGGCCCTCTGAGCGGCGGGCCGCAAGCAGAGCAGGGCTGTGGATCAGGCAGGTGCTGCCGTGGCGCCGCAGGGTCTCGGCGCCCACCAGGACGGCATCGGCCCAGGCCAGGGCCTCCTCCAGCACCAGCCGATCAGCGGCGCCCCCCAGCTGGGCCGCCCCCCCCTCGGCCGGCGCCAGGCGACCATCGAGGCTCACCGCCAGAACAAGCCGCAGCTCGGGCCGGAGGCCGCTCGGTCGGGGATCCGCCGCCGCTGGACTCAAACGGCCGCGAGGGCTTCGAGGGCCGCCGGGACCATCTCCAGCTGGGGCGTCTCGGCGAACACCTCGGCGGCATTGTTGGGGCTCTCCTGCAGGCGCACCTTGTGCAGCCGGGCCCCGGTGGCGGCGATCGGGGCGCTGAGCAGGTCGGCGATGTGGAGGGCGATGTTCTCGGCGGTGGGAACGCAGCCGGCGAAGTGCTCCACGTCCTTGTTGAGGAAGGTGTGGTCGAAGGGCTCCACCACCAGGTCGGCCACCAGCTGCTGCAGCGCGGCCAGGTCGCAGACCATGCCGGTGCGCCCATCGATGGGTCCCCGCACGGTGACGTCGAGCAGATAGTTGTGGCCGTGGCCATGGGGGCGGGCGCACTTGCCGTAGATCGCCTCGTTCTCGCTCTGGCTGAGCTCGGGGCGGGCCAGGCGATGGGCCGCGGCGAAATGGGTGCGGATGGAGAGGAAGGCTTCCATGGGATCGATGGTGGAACCGCAGAGCACGTCGGCCCAGAGGTTGGTTTGTTCGTGGAGCCGCAGGGCCACCAGCGGCAGATGGGGGGCCAGCCGGTCGCGGATGGCCAGCAGCAGGGCTTCGGTGGTGGGCAGCCGGCCGTCGGGGCGGGAGAGGTCGAACTCGGGCCAGACCTCGTTGAGGAAACGGAAGTCGAGCGGCTCGGTCACCTCCCGCCGGATGGCGTGCTTGACGTCGGAGAGGTTGAGCACCATCCCGTCAGCGTCGAGCGGGCCGCCCATCGCCACGGTGAGCTCATAGTTGTGGCCGTGGCCCGGGGCCAGGCTGCAGCGGCCGAAGCGCCGGGTGTTCTCGGCGTCGTCGAGTTCCGGCAGCCGGTAGAGGTGGCTGGCACTGAAGGTCGCCCGGCGGGTGATTACGCAGGGGCGGCCACGCCCGTGGGCGGCGCCGGTGGGGGAGGGTGCCGCAGGAGGGGCGGTCAACCGGGTTGCGGTCATCGCCGAGGCCCAGGGGACGCCCATCCTAGAAACGGGGTCCGGACCGCCGCCGACCGCGAACCCATGGCCCCAGCCGATGACGCCCCGCCCCGCCCCTCTCACCGGGACCTGGCCCGCCGTCTCGATGGCCTGAACATCTACCTGGTGGGGATGATGGGGGCCGGCAAGAGCGCCGTGGGACGCCCCCTGGCCGAGGCCCTCGGCTATCGCTTCATCGATGCCGACACCGCCCTGGCGGAGGTGGCCGGCCGGCCGATCGCCGAGATCTTCGCCAGCGACGGAGAGGACGGCTTCCGTGCCCTGGAGACCGCCGTGCTCAACGGCATCGCCAGCTGGCATTCCCTGGTGGTGGCCACCGGCGGCGGGGCTGTGACCCGGCCGGAGAACTGGGGGCACATGCGCCAGGGGGTGGTGGTGTGGCTCGACGCCCCCGCACAGGAGCTGCTGCGCCGTCTGGCCGCCGACCCCACGCCCAGGCCCCTGCTGGACACGCCCGATCCCGCCGCCCGGCTTGAGGCGCTGCTGCACGAGCGTCGGCCCCTCTACGCCCAGGCCGACCTGACGGTGGTCCAGCAGGGCCAGCCCGCCGCGGTGGCCCTGCAGGTGCTGGAGGCCCTGCCCTCGGTGCTGCGCGACCCCACCCCGGCTCCGGCCGACCCCGTCCGGCTGCAGGACGCCGACGGGCAGGCCCGCCCCTCGCTCAACTGAGGGACGCCGGAGCGTTCAGGACGGCGGCTCCAGCCGCACGGCGAACCACTGGATCGCGCAGCCCGGCGCCAGCTCCAGTTCGCAGGCGGTGTCGAGCAACCGGCCGGCCCGGGCCTCGGGGTCGGCCAGGTCGGCCAGATCGGCCGGGGGCTCGGCCAGGGCCGTCAGGTGGCCGGCCAGCCAATCAAGGGTTTCGGCGGCGCTGAGGATGCTTTCGCCCTTGCCGGGCTCCAGCACCACGTAATGGTCGAGCTCCCGCAGCAGCGGATCGGACACGGCCAGAACAACGGCGGCCCCCATCCTGACGGGTGGAGGGCCTGCCCCGGCGGGGATCCTCAGCCCCGACCCACCGCGGCGTGCACCCGGTCGCGCCAGGCGAACAGGGGCTCCAGCACGGGGTTGTCGGCGATGCCCTCCACCCCGCGACCCGCCAGGGGGGCGCCGGCGCAGGCAGGGAACTTCAGCAGATAAAGCTGGGCCGCCACGGCGATGTCGGCCAGGGTGAGGCCATCCCCCTCCAGGTAGGGGCGCTCGCTGACCAGCAGGGCGAGCTGCTCGAGGCTGCGGTGCAGCTGCCGCACCTCACAGGGCCCGAGCAGGTCACGCATCGCCTCGGTGGCGGAGCCGATCAGGCCGCCGGGCAGAGCCCCCACCAGATCCCGCAGGGGCGCGGGGGTGGCTTCGGGCAGCAGGGCGGCGCGCAGCACCGGATCGGTGGCGGCGGCCTGGAGCAGGGCCAGACGGGCGCCCCGGGCCAGGGCGGTGTCGGCCCAGTCCTCCAGCAGCAGCACCCTGGCGCGGGCGACCGGATCGGCCGGCAGCAGGGGCGGCTCCGGGTGGGTGGCCTCCAGATGCAGGGCGATGGCCGTGGAATCGGCGATCACCTCGCCCCCATCCACCAGCACCGGCACCTGCCGCTGCCCGGAGAGACGGAACAGCTCCAGCTGCCCCAGGCCGGGGGTCACCTCGACGATGGTGGCCTCGAGTCCCTTGCGGGCCAGGAGCAGCCGCACCTTCTCGCAGAAGGCGGAATGTCTGAACTGATGCAGCTCCATGGACCCTCCGGGCCGGCTGGGCGTGGCCCCGGGCGGCAGAGTAGCCAGCATCCGAGCAGGACCGTCGCCGAGGCCATGAAGGACTTCTTCGTCAATGTGACGCGCTATCCGCGCTATCTGATCGCCTTCAGCCTGGGGGTGTTCAACTCGGTGTTCGAGCCGCTGGCCCGGCGCCGCAGCAACCCCGTCACGGCGGTGGCCCTGGTGGGCGCCCTGATCAGCGGACTGGTCAGCCTCACCCTGGTGCTGCGTGCCATGGTGCAGTCGGCACCGCTGTCGTAGTCATGGCCCAGAGCCGACGGGTGGAACGGGTGGCGGCCCTGATCCGCCGCGAAGTGAGCGAGCTGCTGATGAGCGGCATCAAGGACGAACGGGTCCACCACGGCATGGTCAGCGTCACCAACGTGGAGGTGGCCGGCGACCTGCAGCACTGCCGGATCTTCGTGAGCATCTTCGGCAGCGCCGAGGATCGCGAGGTGGCGATGGCCGGCCTGCAGGCGGCATCCGCCTATGTGAAGGGGGAGCTGGGCCGGCGCCTCAAGATGCGCCGCACCCCGGAGGTGGTGTTCGTCCTCGACCGGGGTCTGGAGAAGGGCAACACGGTGCTGGGACTGCTGCAGCGCCTCGAAACGGAGCGGCGCGGGCGGGAGGAGCCGCTGGCGGAAGCGGGCGAAGCGGATCCGCCGGCTGACACCGACAGCGACAGCTGATTCCGCCCATGGCTGTGCTCCCCGATTCGCCCCAGGCCGCCCTCGCGCCCCAGGCCCTGGATCGGCTGGCCGCCGAACTGCTGGTGGTGCGCTGCAGCGGCCACCCGGCCGATGGCCAGCGGCGCTATCCCCGCTGGGAGCTGGACAACGCCAGCCTGCGGCGCCTGCTGCAGCGCGGGGTGGGCGGGGTGATCCTGCTGGGGGGCAGCGCCGCCGAACTGCGGCTGCGTACCCGCCAGCTGGAGGCCTGGGCCGGCGACCCGCTGCTGCTCTGCGCCGACGTGGAGGAGGGGGTGGGCCAGCGCTTCGAGGGGGCCAGCTGGCTGGTGCCGCCCATGGCCCTGGCCCGGATCCATGCCGAGGATCCTGCCCTGGCCGTGGATCTGGCCCGGCGCTACGGGGCCTGCACCGGCCGGGAGGCCCGCCAGCTGGGGCTCAACTGGGTGCTGGCCCCGGTCTGCGATGTCAACAACAACCCGGCCAACCCGGTGATCAACGTGCGGGCCTGGGGTGAGGACCCGGCCACGGCCGGAGCCCTGGCGGCCGCCTTCTGCCGCGGCGTCCAGGCCGAAGGCGTGCTCGCCTGCGCCAAGCACTTCCCTGGCCACGGCGACACCGCCAGCGACTCCCACCTGGAGCTGCCCCTGATCCCCCACGGCCGCGAGCGCCTGGAGGCGGTGGAGCTGCCGCCCTTCCGGGAGGCCATCGCGGCGGAGGTGGCCGCGGTGATGACCGCCCACCTGCTGCTGCCGGCCTTCGACCGCGACCATCCGGCCACCCTGTCGCGGGCGGTGCTCACCGGGCTGCTGCGCCAGGAGCTCGGTTTCGAGGGGCTGATCGTCACCGACGCCCTGGTGATGGAGGCGATTGCCGGCCGCTACGGCCCCTCGGAGGCCGCGGTGCTGGCCCTGGAGGCGGGGGCCGACCTGGTGCTGATGCCGGGGGATGCCGACGGGGCGATCGACGCCATCGTGGCGGCTGTGGCCAGCGGCAGGCTGGGCCTGGAGCAACTGCAGGCCAGCCAGCGGCGACGCCGCCGGGCCCTGGAGCGCTGCCCCGTCGACGACGGCGGCACCGCCCCTGCGCCCCTGGGCGGCCTCAGCAACGGCCCCGCCCCCGCCGACCGGGCCCTGGCCCTGGAGCTCGTGCGGCGCAGCCTGGTGTCGCGGGGGCGGGGCCCGGTGCCCGGCGGCCCCGGGGTGAACCTGATCCGCCTCGACAACAGCCTGGCCTGCCCCTTCCTGCCGGCGGGCGCCCCGGCCCTGGCCCTGCCGGCCGCCGCCGGACTGCGGACCCGCCTGATGGACGGCCAGGGCCCTTCCCCCTGGAGCGGGGACGGGGAGGCCCCCCTGGCCGTGGAGCGGCTGGGCGAGGGGCCGGTGCTGCTGCAGCTGTTCGTGCGCGGCAACCCGTTCCGCGGCCGGGCCGACGGCCCGGATCCCTGGCCGGCGGTGATCCGCCAGCTCCAGGCCGCCGGCCGGCTGGCGGGCCTGGCCGTCTACGGCAGCCCCTATGCCTGGGAGGCCCTGGCCGCCCTTCTCGATCCCCAGGTGCCGGCCGCCTGGTCGCCGGGCCAGATGGCCCTGGCCCAGGGCGAACTGCTGGGCCGCCTCGGCTTCGGACCCCAGGAGAGCGCCACCCCCGACGACGACGCCAGCACCGCCGCCAGCGCCGCCACCGCGGTGGACTTCACCGACTGAGCACCCGCCGCCACCTAGCCTCCTGGCACGACCGTCCTGCCCGCAGCGTCCGATGCTGAGCCTGTCGATGATCGTGCGCAACGAGGCCGAGCGCCTGGAGCGCTGCCTGGCTTCGGTGGCCGGCTTCGTCGACGAGATGGTGGTGGTGGACACCGGCTCCGACGACGGCACCCCTGAGATCGCCGCCGCCTGCGGCGCCAGCGTGCACCACCTGGACTGGCCGGGGGACTTCGCCCCCGCCCGCAACCATGCCCTGGATCTGGTGACGGGCGACTGGGTGCTGGTGCTGGATGCGGATGAATGGCTGCGGCCGGAAGCCCGCGCGCCGCTGCGGGCCCTGATGGAGCAGCCCCGGGCGCTGCTGGTCAACCTGCTGCGCCAGGAGGTGGGGGCCGCCCAGTCGCCCTATTCCAGCGTCAGCCGCCTGTTCCGCCGCCATCCGGCGATCTGCTGGAGCCGCCGCTACCACGCCATGGTCGATGACAGCGTGGCCACCCTGCTGGGGCAGGAGCCCGACTGGCAGGTGCTGACCTGCCCGGAGCCGGCCCTGGTGCACGAGGGCTACCGCCCCGAGCTGGTGGCCGGGCGCGACAAGGCCGCCCGCCTGCGCGCGGCCATGGAGGCGGAGCTGGCCGCCCGGCCGGGGGATCCCTACGCCTGCGCCAAGCTGGGGGCCCTGGAGGTGAGCCAGGGGCAGCGCCGCCGGGGCCTCGCCCTGCTTGAGGAGGGCCTGGCCCGTGCCGGGGCCGACGCCCTCGCCGAGCGCTACGAACTGCTGCTCCACCTCGCCATCGCCCGCGCCCCCGACGAGCCCGGCGCAGCCATCGCGCTCTATCGCCAGGCCCTGGCCCTGCCCCTGGATGGGCGGCTCAGCCTGGGGGCCCGGCTCAACCTCGGGGCCCTGCTGCTGCGCCAGGGAGATCTGGAGGAGGCGGCGGCCCTGACGGCGGCGGTGACGGACCTCTGCCCGGAACTGCCTCTGGCCTGGTTCAACCTGGGCCTGATCGAGCGCCAGCGGGGCCGCCTGCTGGAGGCCATCGACGCCTACCGGCGGGCCCTGAGCCTGTCCCCGGAGCACGCCGACGCCCAGCGCAACCTGGCGGCCGCCCTGCTGCTGGCCGGCGACATTCCTGGCGCCCGAGACGGGTTCCGGCGGGCGATCGCCCTGCTGGAGGCCCAGGGGGAACCGCAGCAGGCCCGGGAGCTGGCCCACCGGGCCGGCGCCCTCGTCCGGCTGGACGCCTGATGGCCGCAACGCCGCCACTGGCGGGCCGCACGGTGGCCGTGACCCGGGCCGAAACCCAGCTGGGCGCGGCCCGCCAGCTGTTCGAGCAGGCCGGAGCCAGCGTCATCGACCTGCCCGCCCTGGTGATCGGCCCCCCCGATCTCTGGGGACCCCTCGACGATGCCCTGGCGGAACTGGACCAGTTCCACTGGATCATCTTCTCGAGCGCCAACGGGGTGGACGCCGTGGAGCAGCGGCTGGTCCGCCGGGGGAGCAGCCTGTCCGGACGGCCCCGGGGGGTGCGGCTGGCGGCGGTGGGGCGCAAGACCGCCGAGACCCTGGAGGCCCTGGGGGCCCCCGCCGATTTCGTCCCGCCGGCCTTTGTGGCCGACAGCCTGATCGAACACTTCCCGGTATCGGGCTGGGGGCAGCGGCTGCTGCTGCCGCGGGTGCAGAGCGGCGGGCGCACGCTGCTCGCGGAAGCCTTCGCCGAGGCGGGCGCCCGGGTGGTGGAGGTGGCCGCCTACGAGACCCGCTGTCCGGCCGGACTCCCCAGTGGGGCCCTGCAGGCCCTGGAGCGGCGCGGGCTCGATGCCATCACCTTCAGCAGCGGCAAGACGGTGGACCACACCGCCCGGCTGCTGGCCGAGAGCTTCGGGGAGACCTGGCTCGCGCGGCTGGAAGGGGTGCAGGTGATCTCGATCGGCCCCCAGACCAGCCGCCGCTGCCTGGAGCGGCTCGGGCGGGTGGACGCAGAGGCGGATCCCCACGACCTGGAGGGCCTGGTGGACGCCTGCAGCCGGTCCCTCAGAGCTCGACCTTGACCCGGCGACTGCCGCTCTGCAGGATCATGCTGCCGTTCGCGACATCGACGGAGGCCACACTCCAGCCGGAGGGCAGCAGATCGGTGTTGCGGCCACCCCGGTCGCCGGGGCGCAGGCTGCCGCTGAGCTGCCGGTAGGTCACCACCGCTTCGCTCTGGCCACCGCTGTTGATCACGCCGGTGACGCGGAAGTCCTTGAGGAAGGGCGGTGGCGTGGCGGCGGCCTGGGCGGAAGCGGCAGCGGTCACCGCTCCGGGAACCAGCTCCGGTACCAGCGATCCGAAGGGATCCTGGCGACCCATGCGGAAGGCGCTCACCACCTGCTGGGAGGTGGGCAGGGGGGTGAGGCCCTCGGGTACGGCCCCGGAGGAGGGCGTGGGAGCGGCCGGGGGCGGGGGCGCTGGCGCCGGTGGGGCTTCCACCGTGGGGGACGCCCCGCATCCGGTCAGCATCAGCCCGGCGACCACACCGATGCCGAGGCGCCCGTTGAGGCGCCGGTCAGCCCTTCTCCACCAGGTCGCGAAATCGGTCAAGGTTGGCCTGCAGCTCTTTGGTGACGATGCCACCCATGATGGTGGGTTCCATCAGGGGTGCAAGCGCGCCGGGCAGTTCATAGCTCACCGTGAGCTTGACCGCCGTGAGATCGGGCCCGAGGGGATAGAAGCGGACGGCCCCCTTGGTGGGCAGGCCGCCTACGGATTCCCAGTGCAGCCGCTGGCAGTCGACCCGTTCGGTGATCCGGGCCTTCCAGTGGAAGCGGAACCCCTGGGCCGCCAGGGTCCAGTCGGTCAGGTCCGGGTCGTCGAGGGTGACGACCGATTCGATCCAGCGCATCCAGCGGGGCATCGCCTCCAGATCGCTCCACACCTCCCAGACCCGGGCCACCGGGGCCTGGATCTCGGTGGTGACGCTGTGCTCGAGCCATTTGCCCATGGTTGTGCTCCTAGGCCACCGCGGCGCAGGTGGCCAGCGCCACCGGCTGATCCAGGATGGCGGCGGCGGCCAGCCTTCCGCTCATGGTGGCCCCTTCCATCGAGTCGATGTAGTCCTGGCGGGTGTAGCTGCCGGCCAGGAAGAAGTTGGCCACGGGGGTGCGCTGGTCGGGGCGGAACGGCTCCATCCCGGGGGCTTCCCGGTAGAGGGACTGGGCCAGTTTCACCACGTTGCTCCAGACGAGCTGCAGGCCGGCGGCGGAGGGGAACAGCTCGCGCACCTGCCGGTCGGTGTGGGCGACGATCTCCTCCGTCTTCTTGGGGATCCAGGGATCACCGGGGGTGAGCACGCACTGCAGCAGAGAACCCAGGCCCTCGCGCCGGTAGTCGGCCGGGCTGGTCAGGGCCAGGTCGGCGAAGCAGCTGAAGTCGGCATCGGCCGTGTACAGGAGATTGTCGAGGCCCGCCGGGCGGCCAAGGTCGGACCGGCGGGCGGCGGGGCCGGCGCCGTCACCCAGTTCGGTCACCCAGCCGTCGTAACGCAGCTGCACGGTGGCCACCGGCACCGTCTCGAGCCGGTCGATGGCGGCGAACTCGGGGAAACGGCGCCAGGCCTGGGGCAGCAGCCGCTGGGCTCCCGGCACATCACAGGCGGCCAGGTAGGCGTCGGCCTCCACCCGCTTCTCCCCGTCCGGGGTGCCCAGCACCAGGGAGGTGACGACGGTCTGGCCGTTGCGCTCCTCGTGGCGCACCTCGCTGACCCGGTGGCGCAGGTGCAGGCGGCCGCCACGGGCCTGGATGTAGTCAAGGATCGGACCCGTCAGCCAGCGGTGGGGGGATCCCTTGAGCAGGTTGAGCTTGGAGGCCTCCGTCCGGGAGGCGAACATCATGAAGATGGTGAGCATGCAGCGGGCCGAGATGGCCTCGCAGTCGATGAAGCCGAGGGCGTAGGCGATCGGGTTCCACATCCTCTGAATGCTGCGGGGGCTGCCCCCATGGCTGAGGAACCACTGCTGGAAGCTGATGGCATCAAGCGAACGGATCACCTTCATCGCCCCCTCGTAATCGACCAGCCCCCGGACGATCGGGCTCGTGCCCAGGGCGAGGGCATTGCGCAGCTTGTCGATCCAGTCGAGCTGGGGGGTGGTGAAGAAGGCCTTGAGGCCGTTGAAGGGGGCCCCGACGGGAAAGCGGAAATCCAGGGCCCGCAGGTCGCCGCCGCTGTTGACGAACAGGTGCCAGTGCTCCTTGGGAAGGAGGTTGTCGATGGCCCCCACCTTGCGCATCAGGGCGAAGAGGTTGGCGTAGTTGAAGAAGAAGACGTGCAGCCCCATCTCGATGTGGTTGCCGTCCGGGTCCTCCCAGCTGCCCACCTTGCCCCCCATGAAGGGGCGGGCTTCATACAGATCGACCGTGTGGCCGGCATCGACCAGATCGACGGCCGCGCTCAGACCGGCCAGACCCGCACCCACGATGGCGACCCGCACCCTTGGATTCCCGTGAAGGTCCTGACTCTATGGACCGGAGCCTACCCACCGGGGAGGGATCTCCATAGAGTGGTCGTTCACCGCGTCGTCCGGCGGCCCGATTCCCCCCATCCGACCCCCCAGCGCACGATGAGCAGCTCCACCCAGACCCCCGCCTCCAGCCCGGCAGCGACCATGCCAGCCGAGGTGGCCGTCACCCACACCGGTGTGGACGGCAAGGGCATCCTGATCACCGAGCCGGCCATGCGCCAGCTGGGCACCCTGATGGCCTCCCAGGGCGGCGAGAAGGTGCTGAGGGTGGGCGTGCGCTCCGGCGGCTGCAGCGGCATGAGCTACACCATGGATTTCATCGACGGTTCGGAGATCCTTCCCGACGACGAGACCTACACCTACGAACCCGCCGGCGCCCCCAGCTTCCGGGTGGTGAGCGATCCCAAGAGCCTGCTGTACATCTACGGCATGCAGCTGGACTTCTCCTCGGCCCTGATCGGCGGCGGCTTCAACTTCACCAATCCCAACGCCTCCCAGACCTGCGGCTGCGGCAGCTCCTTCGCCGTCTGAGCCCGGGCCGTTCCATGGCGTGCCGGTCCCGTGGCATGGGAGTCTGACGATCCCCACCTCACCACCCCAGCCGCCATGACGGCCCAGCAGGAGTCCCGCTTCGACCAGGCCATCGCCCGCTACCAGCAGGGCGCCGCGCCTGAGGAGCTGATTGACGAGTTCCTGCAGATCACGGCCCAGGAGCCGCGGCAGTCGGCGGGATGGACCTGTCTGGCCTGGCTGCAGCTCCTGCTCGACCAGCCCCAGGCGGCCCTGCCCTCGGCCCGCAACGCGGTGAAGCTCAATCCCCAGGATCCCCAGGCCCGCATCAACCTGAGCGTGGCGATGCTGGAGACCGGCGCCAAGGGCGTGCGCGAGCATATCGAGGTGGTCAAGCGGGTGATGCTGATGGCCCCGGAACTGGCGGAGGAACTGCAGGGTTCGATCGCCGATGGCCTGCAGCGGCGTCCGGGCTGGCAGGCCCTGGAGAAGGTGAAGGCCTGGCTCAGCTGAAGCCGCCGGGGCCCCGGCCGAGGGCCTCGAGCACGGTTTCGGCGATGCGCCGCGAGCCCCCGGGGGGGCCGACCCGCTCCAGGGCGGCCTGGGCGCAGCGCTGGGGCAGGTCGGGGTCGGCCAGCAGGCGCTGGATCAGGACGGCGGCCTCCTGCAGATCGGCCGTGTCGGCCGGGCGCTGCCCAACGGTGTGGACCGTGGGGCCCAGCAGCCGCATCTGGGATTCGGCGAAGGGGTAGCTGAACTGGGGACCGCGGCCCACCAGCTGCACCACGGGCAGGCCGAAGCCCACCGCCTGCTCCACGGCGGTGCCGGCCATGCCCACCACCAGGTCACTGGCGGCCAGGATCGAGGCCAGGGCCCCCGGCAGCAGCCGCACTTCAAGGTCGCCGCCGGCGGAGCGGAGCACGCCGCCGTCCAGCTGCCAGCCGACCGCCGCCGCCAGGGGTTCCAGTTCCCGCCAGTGGGGGCTCTCGACCACCGCCACCAGGAAGCGCCACGGCCCCTCCCCGTCCCGTTCGCCCAGCTGGCTGCAGAGCCGCAGCATCAGCACCAGGTTGTGGAGGGCCTCCGGGAAGCGGCTGCCCGGGACCAGCGCCAGGGTGCGGGTGCCCGGCAGGCGGGCCACCTGGCCGGCGTCCGGTGGCGGCAGATCCATGATCGGGTAGCCGCGGAACAGGGCCTTGGCCTGGCCCTGGGCCTGGAGGTCGGTGGCGGTGAAGGCGTCGCGGGTGAGCACCACGCGTACCCGCCGCCGCCGGCAGCACCAGCGGGTGAGGGCGGACAGCCGCAGCCGGCCCTCGTAGTAGCTCGAGGTGGAGACCAGGAACACCACCGTCGGCCGTCCGGTGAGCAGGGCGAAGATCAGGGGGACGTGGTCGCCGATGCTGACCACCAGATCGAAGCGGCGACCCTGGCGCCAGGCCGTCCAGAGCTGGGCCAGACTCTGCTGCAGCCAGCCCGCCGCCAGGTCCTTCCAGAGGTTGAGGCCCTGGTACACCATGCCCCCGGACGGCAGGCTGCGGCCCGCGTAGAGCAGGGAAATACCGCGGCGTGCGTAGGCCGATCCGGCGCCGACGATGGGCAGGGCCGCCAGTTCCAGCCTCGGATCACACTGGCGCAGGCCATCGGCGATCAGTCCCCCATTGAGATCCTCCCCATGGCCGTTGCTGATCAGCAGGATCCTGGGAGCGGGGGAAAGGGGCACACGGGACACCAAGCACGGTCGAGTTTAGGTTTGGGCTCACCGGGGATTTCCCCCTCCCGGCTCACCCCTCAGGCATGAGCACTCCCGCCACCGGCCCCGTCGCGCAAGTGCGCCGCGTTCTCGATGTCGTGCTGGTGGCCGACGTCTTCCTCGTGCTGGCCGGGGCCCTGTTCTTCGCCGTGGCGGTGGTGCTCCACGGCCAGCGGCTGGACGCTCCCCTGGAGCTCTTCCAGCGGCTGTGGCAGCCGCTATTCACGCCGGCGATCGGCCTGCTGATGGCGGCGGCCCTGCTCAGCGGCGGGCTGGGCTGGTGGCAGCGGCGAGGGCAGCGCTGAGCTCCGGGTACTGGAAGTGGAAACCCTGGGCCAGCAGCCGCTCGGGGAGGACCTGCTGGCCTTCGAGCACCACCGCGGCACCGTCGCCGAGCAGCAGCTGCAGCAGGGGGCCGGGCACCGGCAGCAGGCTGGGCCGGCCGAGGGCACGGCCGAGGCTGGAGGCGAAGATCCCCATGCGGGTGGGCTCCGGGGCCACGGCGTTGTACGGGCCGGCGTAGGCGTCGTCCTCCAGGGCGGTGACGATCAGCCGGCAGAGGTCGTGGCGGTGGATCCAGCTCATCCACTGCTGGCCACTGCCCACCGGCCCGCCGAAGCCGGCCCGGAACACGGGCAGCATCTTGCCGAGGGCGCCGCCGTCGGGTCCGAGCACGATGCCCACCCGCAGCACCACGATGCGGCAGGCCTCGGGAGCGACCTGGGTGGCGGCCTCCCAGCGGGCGCAGAGACGGGCCAGGAAATCGTCGCCGGGGGGGCTGGCCTCCGTGAAGCCGGCCTCCAGGCTGGTGCCGTAGTAGCCCACGGCCGAGCCGTTCACCAGCACCCGGGGCGGTGTGGCCAGGGCCGCCATCGCCCGCACCAGGTGGGTGGTGGTGCCGATGCGGCTGTCGAGCAGCCGCTGGCGGTGGACCGGCGTCCAGCGCTGGTCAGCGATCGGCTCCCCGGCCAGGTTGACGACCCCATCGGCCGCCGCCAGGGCCTCCAGCAGCGCCGGCTGGCCCCAGCTGGCCGGGTCGGCGGGATCGCAGCAGAGGGTGGTGAGCCGGGGGTCGGCCGCCTCGCTGTCGGGCCGGGCGCGGCGGCTCACCAGGGTGAGCTGGTGGCCGAGGTTGAGCAGGAACGGCACCAGCTCCCGGCCGACGAAACCCGTGCATCCGAGCAGAAGCAGCCGCATGCCCACCGTTCCATCGGAATCCAGTGCCGAGGTTAGGTTCCGGCAGCCCTAACCTGTGCCGAACCCTCCTCTTCACGATGGCTGAGTCCGCGCCTGCCGCTCCCCCGAGCCTGAAAAAGGGTGCCCTGGTCAGGGTGAACAGAATCGCCTACACCAACAGCCTCGAGGCCGGGGCCAGCGATCCGGTGCCCCCCGGCTACCTGTTCGAGGGGCCCGGGGAGATCCTGGCGATCCAGGGGGAGCACGCCCAGCTCCGCTGGCGCCTGCCCGTTCCCGACGTGTGGCTGCGGCTCGACCAGCTCGAGGCGATGCCCGCCGCCTAGATCGTCCGCGCCTAGACCGTCAGCGCCACCTAGATCTCCACCCGGCGCCGTTCCTCCTTCAGGCGGCTGCGGCGCAGCCGGGCCTCCCGCAGCATCTCCTTGCCGTCATGGAGGTAGCTGTCCACATAGCCCATGGTGTAGCGCTCCAGCTCCACCAGGGCGTCCTGCACCTGGCTGAGGCAGTGGTAGAGGCTGAGGCCGAACCCCTTGGCCGCCGACGGACAGGCCCGTGAGCGATACAGCGCCTCCACCTTCTCCATGCGCAACCGGCTCTGGTCGAGGAAGGCGCAGAACGCCCCCATCAGCTCGTCGTCGTAGGGATCGGCGGCCAGGGAGCGCAGCTGGGCCGGGAACGGATTGATCACCTGACCGATCAGCCGGTCGATCGGCACGTACACCTGCTGGAGCCAGCCGAGGAGCTCCTCGTCACTGGCGGCGCCGACGCCGCGATGGCGGCCTGCCCCTGGTCCCTTGGCCGCCCCGGCACCGCCCGCGGCGGTGCGTGCCGGTATGCCGACGCCGGCCCCGTGGTCGTAATGGCGGCGGCGGTCCCCGTCGCCCAGCACCTCCCAGGCCGCATTCAGGGCCAGGATCGTGCGCGGATCGCCGCCGGCATCCGGGTGATGGCGTTTGACGAGGGCGCGGTAGGCGGCCTTGATCTCGGCGGTGGTGGCCCCAGGCGAGACCCCGAGGATGGCGTAGTGGTCGGCGGAGGTCCTGGCCATGCGCTGGCGGCGCCATCTGGCTCCAGCATCGCCGATGGGCCCGCCCGGACGGATCCCGCCGCAGCCGCCCATGAAAAAGCCCCCCTGGAGAGGGGGGCCGGAGGGTTGTGAGGAAGGGTGAGGAGGAAGGAGCGCCGATCCGAGGGTCCCGCGAGGGACCCTGAAGGATCAGAACCTGAACTGGGTCTGGATCAGGCCGCCGAGCACGCTGCTCGACTGGCCGATGGTGGTGAACTGGCCGTTGGGGCGGCTCAGGTAGAAGAGCGCCGGGGTCACGCTGATGTTGTCGGTGACCTGGAACTTGTACCACCACTCCCAGGCGAAGTTGCCGTCCTGGGGGGTCTGACCGTTGCGCAGCGAAGTGGCGAACACCGGCTGACCCACGGCCATACCGGCCTGGTTGCCCTTCATGAACACATCGTTCCACTGCAGGCCCACGCTCCAGGACTGGCTGGCGCCGCGGTTGGCCGACTGGTTGAAGGTCGGAACCGTGTCGAACGTCGGCACCCGGATCGCGGTGGCGCCTCTGCCAATCAGGGCGGTCTGGGGGTTCAGCTGGGGCTGGGTCATGGCGTTGTAGCCCCAGCCCAGGTTGATGGAGGGGATCCAGCCGCTCTTCTTGGGCTGCCAGGCGAAGGTGGTGGCGAAGTTGTTGGAGTAGGCGGCACTGGTGCCGAAGTTCTCCGAACCCAGGAAGTTGTTGGTGATGTTGGGGCAGTCGACCGCCGGTTGGGCGAAGGAGGTGCCGCGGCGGAAGTTCTGGCCGCACTGGACGTAGCTCCAGGCGAAGGCGAAGCGCCAGTTCTTGCCGGCCACACCGGCCTGGGTGGTCCAGGTGCCGCGGCTGCGCTCGCCCAGCAGGCCACCCTGGTTCGGGTTGCCGTTGTCGGCGTTGGGGGCGACGTAGGCGGTGGAGATCGCGAAGAAGGGCTTGCCCTTCTTGACGTTCTGCTTCCACATCAGGCCGAAGGTGGCGCCGGTGGCCTTGTTGTAGGTACCGGGGGCGCCGTGCAGCGTGAAGACGTCGAGGATCTCGGAGCGGTAGAACCAGGGCGTGATCGCCAGGAACTCGGTGTTCCGCGCCTTGGCACCGATCAGGGCGGTGAAGTCGCGGCCGATCGGGAAGCGGTAGTAGAGACGGTCGATGTTGACGACGTCAGCACCACCGACGGGGGAGAAGGCGCGATCCAGCGCCATCAGGTTGTAGGGCTGGCCGCCGAAGGGGCTGTTGTTGAAGTTGCCGCTGCGCAGACGGGTGTACAGCAGGTCCTTGCCGGTGAAGCTGGTGAGGAAGTTGAGGCGGATGTCGTAGTTGAACACCGTGGCGCCCCAGTTGCGCCGGTTGTTGGCGGGGAAGGCGTTGGCCGCGCCGGCGGGCACGCCGACGGCCGGGTTCGGCAGGCCCTGGTTGCCACCGAAGCTGTTGGAGCCGATCACGAAGACGGCATCACCCTGGAGCTTGGTGGTGGTGGAGAACTGGGTGGCCTCGAGCTCACCCACCTTGGCCTCGAGGCCATCCACACGGCCGCGCAGCACGGCGAGTTCCTTCTCGAACTCGTCCATCAGGCGCTTCAGCTCGTCGGTCACCTCGGTGATCCGGTCGAGGCAGGCGTTCAGCAGGGCCGCCGCTTCATAGCGGGTCATGGCCTGGCCGCCCTTGAAGGTGCCGTTCGGGTAGCCGGCGACGCAGCCGTAGCGCTCGACCAGGTTGGAGAGGGCCTGGAACGCCCAGTCGGTGGGCTTGACGTCGGAGAACTGGTTGATGCTGGTGACCTGGTTCTGGGCTTCCCAGGCCTTGAAGCGATCGATGTCCTGCTGCTCCATGTACGTGGAGATCTCAGCCCGCTGGGACTGGGAGATCTCGCCGGCCGAAGCGGCAAGCGGCGACAGCAGCCCAAGGGCCACCGGCGCCAGCAGGAATTGCTGGAAGGGTTTCATTGGTCCTCACACCAAAAAGAGGAATCCCCCGAGGGGGACGGCGCAAAGGTATAGGAATCCAGGGGCGCCGCAGCAGGACCTGATCACACCGGCAGGTATTGCGGATGACATTCGGGCGCCGCCGGAGCCGCTGGTGGCTGGGCGGGCGCTGTCTTTCGATCCTGGAAGACCCGCCGACTCCCGTTGGTCCAACGATGCGCCGGAGATTGGCGTGTTGATGCACAAAAAAAGCCCGGCTGCAGAGCAGCCGGGCGAATGGGAAGACAGATTGTGAGGGTGATGGATCCGAAAGGATCAGAACTTGAAGGTGGTCTTGATGAAGCCGCCGAAGTTGTTGAAATCGGAGCCCACAGGACCGATCGCACCGACGTTCTTGGAGACCTGACCCAGGGGAGCGCTCAGGTAGTAGAGCGCGGGGGTCACGCTGATGTTGTCGGTGACCTGGAACTTGTACCACCACTCCCAGGCGTAGTTGCCATCGACGATGGCGGTCGCGGCGGCG